>DASWFA010000360.1:0-4017 GCA_036394475.1 Binatia bacterium | reverse complement strand
CAGAGCGGCCGCTGCACGCGCCCGCCCCGGCTTTTCAGCGCCGCGAAGCCCTCGCCGTGGAAGATCTCCTCGAAGCGCCGGTAGACCGCCTTGGAGTTGGCGATGGCGATCTTGCCCCGGAGCGCCAGCGCCTCGGGCGCGCCGATCTTTTCCAGCGCGGCGTCGACCACCGTATCGACGCGGCTGACGAAAAACGAGGCGACGGAAGAGACCCGGCCGGGGTTTTCCGCGCGCTCCAGGCCGCGGATATAGGCCGCCGCGACCGCTTCGTAGTGGCTCATCGAGAACATGAGCGTGATGTTGATGTTGATCCCCTCGGCGGTGAGCTCCTCGATCGCCGGGATGCCCGCCGGCGTCGCCGGGACTTTGATCATCACGTTCGGGCGGTCGACCGCGGCCCGCAGGCGCTTGGCCTCGGTGATCGTCCCCTGCGTGTCATGCGCGAGGTGCGGCGACACTTCGAGGCTGACGAAGCCGTCGGCGCCGGCCGTCTCGTCGTAAACCGGGCGCAGGATATCGGCCGCCGCGCGGATGTCCTCGATCGCCAGCCGCTCGTAGATGCGCCCGGCCGGCGTCGCCGGGTCCTTCTTGAGCGCCGCGGCGATCGTCTCGTCGTAGTCGGTGCTGCCGCCGATCGCCTTCTCGAAGATCGTCGGATTGCTGGTGACGCCGCCGAGGCCGTCTTTATCGACCAGCCGCTTGAGCTCGCCGTTTTGAATGATGTTGCGGCGAATATAGTCGAGCCAGATGGACTGTCCCTGCTTTACGAGTTCCCTCAACCGGTTCATCCTCTTTTTTCTCCCTGACGAATCGCCGCTGGATCCATTTTCGCACCGGCGCGTCGATCTAACAATGCCCCGCTATTTTCTTTTGACCTGGGCGGCGGCGCGCCGTTCGAGCCGCGCCACTTTTTCCAGCCGGCGGCGGTGGCGCTCCTCGCCCGAGAATCGCGCCGCGAGATACGTTTTCACGAGCTCGCGCGCCAGCTCCGGGCCGATCACGCGCGCGCCCAGCACCAGCACGTTCATGTCGTCGTGCTCCACGCCCTGATGCGCCGAATAGGTGTCGTGGCAGAGCCCGGCGCGGATGCCGGCGATCTTGTTGGCCGCCACGCTCGCCCCGACGCCGCTGCCGCAGACGAGCACGCCGCGCTCGGCGCGCCCTTCGACGACCGCGCGCCCCACCGCCTCGGCGTAGTCGGGATAGTCCACCGGCTCGATGCTCGTGGTGCCCAGATCGAGCGCCTCGTCGCCGAGGCTATCCACGTAAGCGACCAGATCCTGCTTTAAGAAAAAACCCGCGTGGTCCGCGCCGATGGCGACGCGCATGCTCGATCTCCTTAAGTACTATAGCAGATTAACTTTCGAGTCTCGCCTTTCGAGTATTACCGAAAACGCGAGACATGAGAAGGCGTTAGCCCTTTATAAGCGCGGCCGCCCGCTCGACGACGTGATCGACGGTGAAGCCCAGCTTCTCCATGACCACGCCCCCCGGCGCGGAGGCGCCGAAGCGGTCGATGCCGATCACGTCGCCGCCGTCGCCGACGTAGCGATGCCAGCCCTGCGGCGCGCCCGCCTCCACGGCGAGCCGGCGCCGGACCGACGGCGGCAGGACCGCATCGCGGTAGTCTTTCGGCCGGGCGTCGAAGAGCTCCCAGCTCGGCATCGAGACGACGCGCGCGCCGATGTTTTTCTCCGCGAGCTTTTGCCGGGCCGCGACGATGAGCGACACTTCCGAGCCGGTCGCGATCAAAACGACGTCGGGCCTGCCGTTCGGCGCGTCGGCCAGGACGTAAGCCCCTTTCCTGAGGCCTTCCGCGGCTGCGAACTCCTTCCGGTCGAGCGTCGGCACGTTCTGCCGCGAGAGAACGAGCGCCACCGGCCGGTCGCGGCTTTCGACCGCCAGGCGCCAGGCGACGGCGGTCTCGTTGGCGTCCGCCGGGCGGACGACGACGAGCCGGGGGATGGCGCGGAGCGCCGCCAGATGCTCGACGGGCTGGTGCGTCGGGCCGTCTTCGCCGACGCCGACGCTGTCGTGCGTGAAGACGTAGATCACGCCCAGCTCCATCAGCGCCGCGAGGCGTATCGACGGCCGCATGTAGTCGGCGAACATGAAAAAGGTGGAGGCGAAGGGCAGGATGCCGCCGTGCGCCGCCATGCCGTTCGAGGCCGCGCCCATGGCGTGCTCGCGCACGCCGTAATGGATATTGCGGCCGAAGTAGCCGAAGCCGCCGCCCGACGCGCCCTGGCTTTTCGAGAAGTCGTTGTCGGGGGGCTCGAAATCGCCCATTTCAGGCAGCACGGTCATCGTCGACGGGTTCAAATCGGCCGAGCCGCCGATCAGGGTCGGCAGCCTGGCGGCGAGCGCCTGGAGGACTTTCCCCGACGCGACGCGCGTGGCCAATCCCTTGGGATCGGGCGGAAACTCGGGCACCTCGCGGTCCCAGCCGTCGGGCAATTTGCCGGCGAGCGCCTGCTCCAGCTCGTGCGCCGGCTCCGGGAACTGCTTGGCGTAGGCGGCGAATTTCTCTTTCCACGCGGCCTCGGTTTTCTCGCCCTTGCCGATCGCCTCGCGAAAGCGCGCCAGCGCCTCGTCGGGAATGAAAAACGGCGGCTCGGGCGGCCAGCCGAGCTTTTTTTTCGTCGCCGCCGTCTCTTCCGGTCCGAGCGGCGACCCGTGCGCCTCGAAGCTGTCCTGTTTCTTCGGCGCGCCGAAGCCGATATGGGTGCGAAGAAGTATCAGCGACGGCTGGCCGCGCTCGCTCTTGGCCGCGGCGACCGCGCGCTCGATCGCGCCGATATCGTTGCCGTCGTCGACCGTCTGCGTGTGCCAGCGGTAGGCGTCGAAACGCTTCGCCACGTCTTCGCTGAAGGTCAAATCGGTGGAGGCGGCGAGCGAGATGTGATTGTCGTCGTAGAGATAGATGAGCTTGCCGAGCTTTAAATGGCCCGCGAGGCTGGCGGCCTCGGCGGCGACGCCTTCCATCAGGTCGCCGTCGCTCACGATCGCGTAGGTGTAGTGGTCGACGACGTCGAAGCCCGGCCGGTTGTAGCGCGCCGCGAGATAGGCCTCGGCGATCGCCATGCCGACGCCGTTGGCGAAGCCCTGGCCGAGCGGCCCGGTCGTGACTTCCACGCCGGGCGTCAATTCGCGCTCGGGATGGCCCGGCGTGAGGCTCCCCCACTGGCGGAAATTTTTGATGTCCTCGAGCGCAACCGCGTAGCCGGTCAAGTGGAGCATGCTGTAGAGCAGCATCGAGCCGTGGCCGGCCGACAGAACGAAGCGGTCGCGGTCCGGCCACGAGGGATTGTGGGGGTTATGCTTTAAGAAGCGCGTCCATAGTATATACGCCGCCGGCGCCAGGCCCATCGGCGCGCCGGGATGGCCCGACTTCGCTTTTTCGACCGCATCGACCGATAACATCCGGATCGTATTGACGCACAACTCGTCCAAACGGCTGGTCTCGCTCACGGATCGTCCTCCAATTCCATGAATATCAAAAGAGGGCCGAGAATCAAGGAGTAATTTGAGGATGGGAGCGGATCCGGCAAGCGAATTAAGCCCTTGCCAAGCCGAGCGGCGCGGGCCTATAGTTAACGGCAGGCGAGGCGCGGCATCATCTGATATAATAATGGATGTAGGGAGTTTACCTGCTTACACCCGCGCCGCGGGTATGCTAGGCACAATACACTATGGAGTTGCGTGACCATCCCCTCCTGTCCTTCGGCGGCCATCACAGCTGGCCGCCCGCCTGGACCTGGATCGGGGGCAAGTCGGACAAGTACCTCACGGGCGAAATCGGCGTCTTGAAGGAATTAAGAATGCCGGAATCGCCCGCGAAGAAATTTTACATGATCATCGAATACGAGGAATCCTTGTATATGGGGTGTCTCCTGACGCGCGAGCCCGCCTTCTGCGGGCAGAAGGCGGGCTCGCGCGTCAGGAGACACCCCATATACAAGGATTCCTCGTATTCGATGATCATGTAAAATTTCTTCGCGGGCGATTCCGGCATTC
>DASWFA010000359.1:0-6505 GCA_036394475.1 Binatia bacterium | reverse complement strand
GTTCAAGGAATACTCGGCGCTCAAGCCGCTGCTCAAGATTCTCGCGGTTTTCCATTCGCAGATCGACGGCGGCGTGGACCGCCACGAGTTCGAGGAGGTCGCCGAGAAGCTGGCGGAGGAAACCAAGCACGCCCGGCTGGTGATGGATCTGCTCGAGGAGATCGGCGGCAAAAAGCTCAAGCCGAGGGACCTCATCTGGCTCGCGGAAGACAAAAAACTCGCGCGGGTGCGGGCGCGCTATTCCAAAACCTTTGCCGCTCTCTTGCACGGAGCCGCGACGCCGAGCGAAAAGGAGATGCGGCGGCGGGACGAGGAGCTCGAGCGGGCGGCCGTGACGCTCACCGAAGGGGGCGGCGGCGCGCTGTACGAGGTTTGCGTGCGGCTCAAGAAGGGCCGGGTCGAAAAAAAGATCGCCGCGGCCTTCAGGGAAATCCGGGCGGACGAAGAGGAGCACAAAAACGCCGGCGCGCGGAGCCTCGCCAAGCTGGTCAGGAAAAGCGGGGATTACGCGCGCGCCGCGGAAATCATCCGGCAGGTCTCCCGGCAGCGGCTCCGCATGCGGAACGAGCAGTTCGGCTATCCGCTGAGCGATGCGGATTTAGCCGCGCTCGAGCGCCGCTGCCTCCAGCCGGCCGGCCGCAGATGATCTCCTACTTGTCGATGAACGTTTTGAGGTAATCGCCGCCCGCCCGCTCGCAGTAGGCGGCGTCCTCGCCGCCGAGCGCGGCGCAAAAAACCGCCCCGTAGCTCCAATCCCACGTGTTGTCGATGAGCGCGTAGACCGCGCCGCGGATGCAGGCGCGCCGCGCTTCGCCCTCGCCCAGGCCGCATTTTTCCGCCGCCGGCCCGCTCCCGCCGGCGCGCGCCGCGTTGGACAGATCGCGCCCGATCGATTGGGCGCACTCGGCTTCGAACCGCCCCGCCTTGCGGCACTCCCCGAAAAGCCCCTCGGTCGAGAGGCCCATCTCCTGCATCCGCGTCGTTTGCATCAGATAGCAAGCGCCGCGAAACTTCTCCGCGACCTCGTCGCAGGGGTAATGGTAATCGCCGCCGATCTTCTTGTTCTCCGGGCTCGACGAGGCGAGGTTTTCCATGAAGACGCCGCCGTAGCAGGACTCCCGGCTCCAGCCGTCCGCCAGCGCGTCGCAGCCCTGGAGCGATTGGTCGAGCCGGTTTTCGGTGAAGTACATGAGCGCGTGTCCGAGGCCGTGCAGGCACTGGAAATAAATGCGCCGCGGCGCCTTGGCGTCGCACGCCGCCGGCGCTTTCTGCATAATCTCGGTCTGGGTCACGTGCCGCGCCGACTGCGTGCCGTCGCCGCGGAGAAAGCGCTCGACCGCGCCGTGATAGCAGCCCGAGTGGCAGGTCTGGTCGCAGGCGAGGAAAGCGTCGTGGATGTTGCCCTTCACGCGGAAGATCTCGCGTCCGAGCGCGTGCACCACCGGATGGCAGGCGAGGCGGAGCCCGGCGTCCTCGTCTTCGTATTTATTCACCAGGCGCAAAAGCTCGGCGGGCGATTTATTTTCCAAGGCTGCGCGAAACAACAGCTCCAGGCACTCGTTATTGCCGGGCAGCGGTTTGGCGAGGCATTCTTTGAGCGCCGCGAGCGGTGGGGTGGAAGCAAGCTCGGCCGCTTCGAGAGTCGCCGGGCAGGGCAAAAACGCGAAAGCGATAACCGCGCTGAAGAGGCTCTTCATGGGCCGGTTTCATACCACAAACCGATCCACCGAAGCCAACTTGCGCCTCTTTACGCCGCCTGCCGCTTGAAATAAAATAAGGGTCGGCTGCGACAGTCAAAGGAGGTGGATTTATGAAGGCGCCGTTCAAGCTCACCGGCATCGATCACGTCGTGCTCCACGTCAAGGACCTCGCGCGCGCCAAAAAGTTCTACGTCGATTTTTTGGGGATGGAGATCGAGCACAAAAGCTCGTGGCAGATTTTCTTGAAATGCGGCGGCCAGGGCGTCGCGCTCTTCGAGGCGGAGGACGGCGAGGCGATCCACGGCGGCAGCGAGATGAACCACATGGCGCTCAGATTGAAAGCGGGCGAGTACGACAAGGTGAAGGCGCTGTTGGAAGGGCAGGGCATCGAAGTCACCGGGCGCAGCGGCGACCCGCACTGCATCTATTTCTCCGACCCCGACGGCCACCGGCTGCAGCTCCTGACGCCGGGGGAGCAGTAACGATAAAACGCAGCGTAAGAAGAAATACTGCTGCGGCCGGTTTGAGGGGAGCGTTATAACGAAAGAGCTTCTTCCTTCGTCCGGAGCGGACGAGAGGGAAATGGTTTATGCCCGAATGGCTACATATTTATTACTGCCCGTTTTGCGGAGCGCTGGTCAAAGGTCGCGGCCGGTATCATGAGGACCGAGCTGCTCCATGACCGGATGTTCAAACCTTCTTCCCCCGCCACGCCGCCGCGACTTCCTCCGCCGTCGCCACGTCGAAGTGCGTCCGCTCCATTAATTGGAGCGCCAGCTCGTGCAGCTCGCGGCTGCGCGAGCCGGCGCCGTCTTTCAAAACGACCATGTCATAGCCCAGGTTCCGCCCGGTGCGGGCGGTGCCTTCGACGCCGCCTTCGGTGGCGACGCCGCCGATGACGATCGCCTTGACGCCCCTGCTTCGAAGCATCAGGTCGAAGTCGGTGCCGACAAAGGCGTCGGGCCGGCGCTTCTGGAAAACGATGTCGCCGGGCCGGGGCTTCATCTCCTCGATGATCTCGCGGCCGCGCGGATCGTCCTTTTCCTTTAATATCTGATCGACGTCGGTCGTATTCGCCCGCTTCATGCGGACGCGCACCCAGGGCCCGGCTTCTTCCCGGGCGAGATCGTAGTTCGTCTGCACGGAATAAAACAGCTGCACGCCCGCCGCGCGCGCAGCCTCGGACAGCATTTTTAAATTGGCGGCGATCTCCTTAAAGTTGAACGCGTTCGGCGCGATGCCGTATTCCATGTCCCAGACGAGCAGCGCGGTGCGCCCGGGCTCGACGATCTCCGCCAGCGTGCTCGGTATCTTTTTTCCTGCAACTTCCAACATAGGGTCTCCTTCAATTGGGGTCTTCAATCCAAACCGTACAGGCTCCTGGGGTTTTCGTAGAGAATCTTCCCGGCGACGGCGGCGTCGACGACGCCGTCGTTTTTAAGCTTTCTCAGCGCCTCGATCTCGCTCGAAGTGTCGGCGTGGCCGTAGTCGGTGCCGATGACCAGACTGTCCGCGCCGGAGTACTTGAGCACGTAGGACAGATCGTCGTCGGTCTGGCAGGCGACATAGAGGCGGCGCTCGCGCATCCAATCCTTGCCGAGCGGCTTGCCGCTTTTCTCGAACCGTTTGGCGAGCTCGAGATACACATAGGGCAGCCACTGGGCGCGCACCTCGATAAAGCCGAGCCGCAGGGCGGGAAATCGCTCCGGAATGCCGTCGTGGACGAGCGCGTGGAAAGCGGAGAGCACCGCCAGCTTGAATTTGCCGAAGCCGCTTTCGCTCCCGAACAGCTCGACCCAGGGAAAGCCGCCGGTCGAGGCGTGCACGCAGACCGCGAGGTCGAGCTTCTCGGCCTCGGCGTAGAACGGGAAAAAATAGGCGTCGCTCAGCATCTTGTCGTTCATGATGCCGCGCATGAACAGAGCCGAGGCGCCGTGCTCTTTGGCCCAGCGCGCCTCGGCAAGCGCCGCATCCATGTCGAGCAGCGGCGCGACGGCGACCCAGCGCAGCCGGCCCCCGGTCCCGGCCGCGAGGCCGCTCACCCAGCGGTTGTAGCTCCGCGCAAGCGCCGCCTCGACCTCCGCGCGCGCGGTGAGAGGGCGGAGAAACAGGGACGGGTAGAGCACCTGGATTTCGATCCCGAGCTCGTCCATGTGGCGGAGCCGCGCCTCGACGTCGCGCATCTCCCGGACGGCCGGGGGGATTTCCGGGTTTACGTTCACGCCGCGGGAAAAAATCCTGCCGTCGATCAGCCAGAGCTTTCGCCCGCTCTCCATCGAGACCAGCGCCGGCCGGTGCCGGGCGTCGTCCCCCTCCATAAACTCCCAGGTCCGTTCGGTTTCGATCACGTGCGTGTCGGCGTCGATGGTCGGCATTTCCACCCCGGAAAAACTTAAACTATTTCTTCAAATATATAACTTCAGGTTCTTGGGATTGCGGGAATCTCTTTTCTGCTTCGAGAGCCGCCCCACTCAGGTCCTGCGCGGTCAAAATCTCGTACAGACGGCCCATCGCCGCCGGGGTGTTGAGACGTGTGAGGCCTTGCGCGCGGCCCATCTCCTGGAGCTGGTTCACGGCGCTCATCAACGGCAGCGGCATGTCGAGGGAGGCGGCGACCTCGAGCGCCTGGCGGATGTCTTTGTAGCTGTTGCTGAGCGCGCCGCCGTGGCTGTTGTTGCGCTTGAGAAAGTCCTCCATCCGGCCGGCCGACTCGCGCGAGCCGGTGGTTTGGAGCAGCGCGAAGAAAAGCTTCGGATCGAGCCCCTGCGCCGTGAGCCAGCTCGCGACCTCGGCTGCGACGACGCCGTTCGCGGCGGCGAACATGATGACGGCGATCTTCATCGCCTTGGGCATCCAGGCCTCCGGGACGCAGATGATCTTCTGGCCGAGGTCTTTGAGAAGCTCGAGGCAGGCGTCGAGGGGCTCTTTTTTGCCGCCGACCACGATCGATAGAATCCCCCTAGGAATCGTCACGGCCGGCGCCCCGGCCGCGTGGAGCGTGGCGCCGAGAAAGTCGGCGCCCTTTTTCTCCACCGCCGCCTCGAGCTCTCGGGTGAAAATCGGGTCGGTGCCGCTCAAATCGACCAGCACGAAGCCCGGCTTCACGGCGGCGAGCACGCCGTTTTCTCCGAACACGGCCGCCTTGACCTCCGTGCTCGACGGAAGAATCGTCAGCGTGATCTCCGCGACGGCTTCCCGCGCCGATCCCGCCGCGACGGCGCCGAGCCCGGCGAGCGCGCTCACCGGCCCGGGGTTCAAGTCGTAGACCTTCAGGCGATGGCCCTTGCCGAGCAGGCGCTCGGCGATCGGCTTCCCGGCGTTGCCGAGGCCGATGAGTCCGATTTCCTTCATGAGGACCGTTTCCTGAGCGCTTCTTCGGCGAGCTTGTTGAGTGCCTTCAACTTCGCCGGGTCCTGATTTTGCGCCGCGTTCAGCATGAAATAGTCCACGCCTTTTTGCGGCGCCGCCCAGGGCGGCAGGTCGTCCTTGGGGATGTCCATGCGGAGCGAATTCGTCTCGCTGTATTTCTGCCAGGCGGTCTGCCCCTCGCGCGACAGCACCCAATTCAGAAAAAGCCGCGCCGCGTTCGGATGCGGCGCGCGGCCGAGGAGCGCCATGCAGCAGGCGCCGCCGCCCATGATCTCGCCTTCCTTCAGCGGATGGGGAATGAGGTCGACCGGCAGGCCCTGCTGCTTCGCCCGCATGACCGGCTGACCGCTGCCGATGTAAAATAAAATTTTGCCCTGCCCGAGCCAGTCGGTTCCCTGCTCGAGATGGCGCGTGACGAGAATGTCGGTCTCGGTCAGGAGACGGGTGATGAAGCGCGGCCCGAGCGCCGGCGAGTAATAAAAAAATACGAAGGTCTCCCCGCCGCCGCCCGTCACCAGCGGATCGAAGGTGCCGAGCTTGCCCTTATATTTCGGCTTCAAGAGGTCCCACCAGGACTGGATCTCTTTGGGATCGAGAAGGTTGGTGTTGTACGAGCCGCGGCGCGTGCCCACTTCCCCGGTGAGTATAATGGCCGACTGGCCCTGCGGGTCGGCGAACCAGAGCTTTTTTTGCCACCAGGCCGATTCGTCGTAGACCTCCGGCAGGATCAGATGCGGGCGCAACCGCTCGAGCGCGCCCCGGGGATAGGCGGCAAAGGTGGACGAGCCGCCCATGACGACATCGGCCAGATATTTTCCCGCGCGCCGCTCGGTGAGAATTTTTTGCGTCAGTTCCGACCCTTTGCCCGGCTCGAAATTTATTTTGACGCCCGGATAGGCTTTTTGAAACGCCTCCCAGAGCGGGCGGTACATCGGATTGTGCGGGCCGTAGATCGCGACTTCGCCCTCGCGCCGGGCGGCCTGGACCGTCTTTTCCCATTCCTGCTGCCGGCTTTCGGCCGCGCAAGCGGGGGAGAGCCGTGCCAGAATCAAAATAAACAGGAGCGCGATCGTTCGTTTCATGGAGCGCTTTCAGTTTCGGATATATTAGGCTAAATTGCCGCTGGTTCACAACAGGCACCCGGACCCCGGATCATCCATGAAAAAAGTTCCCGCGCTCGACCTCCGCGCCGTTTCCTACGCGATCGACGGGAAGAAAATCCTCGACGCGGTGAGCTGGGCGGTCGCGCCCGGAGAGCATTGGGCCGTCCTCGGGCCGAACGGCTCGGGGAAGACGACGCTTCTGCGCATCGTCAGCGGTTATCTCTGGCCCAACGCCGGCGGGGCGGTTTACCGCAAAGGCGAAGAGCGGGTCAACCTCCCCGAGCTCCGAAAGAGCATCGGCTGGGTGACGGCGTCGCTCGCGGCGCAGATCCC
>DASWFA010000358.1:0-3322 GCA_036394475.1 Binatia bacterium | reverse complement strand
TTCTCGTCAGCGCGACCAAACCGCAGGAATATGTCTTCGGCCACCGGCCCCATCCGCCGATTTTCGCCGATCCGGAGCCGGGCTACGACTTCGGCGTTTCGCGGCGCGACTACACGCCCGCCCCCAAGGCGCCGCGAGCGTCCGCGCCGAGAGAGCCGGTCGCCGAGCGCGTGAGCGTCCAGCAGGTCTCGGTCGAAAAGACGGTGTACAGGGAAGTCCCGAAGATCGTCGAAATCGAGCGCTTCGTGTTTCCCGATATCGCTTTCCGCTTCGATTCGTCCGACTTGACCGACCTCGGCAAGGGCAAGGTCTATCTGCTGGCCCAGCAGATCAAGGACAAGGGCGACGTCGTGGTGGCGATCGAGGGCCACACCGACGCGATCGGCACCGAGGAGTACAACCAGAGGCTCGGCCTCAGGCGCGCGCAGAGGGTCATGAAAGAGCTGGCCGACCTGGGCGTCGATCCGAGCCACCTCACGGTAACGAGCATGGGCAAGTCCCAGCCGCTGGTCGATCAGAATACGGACTGGGCCCGCGCCGTCAATCGCCGCGTCGAGTTCCGGATCACGGCAGCCAATCAATAATTTTGCATTTTTAGTTTTGAATGAAGGGGTCCGGCCGACCAACGGCTGGACCCCTTTTTTTTATCTCTTTCCGGCGGTATTTTAATTCAAAATTCATCATTCAAAATTCAAAATTATCCCTGATGAGCTATCAGCCGAAAGACGCCTTTTACCGCAAGGCGAAAAAAGAGGGCTACCGCTCGCGCGCGGCCTATAAAATACTGGAGCTCAGCCGCCGCTTTCGCCTCATCAAGCCGGGCGACCGCGTGGTCGACCTGGGCGCGGCGCCGGGCGGCTGGCTCCAGGTGGCCGCCGAGCTCGCCGGCCCCGGCGGCAAGGTCGTGGGCATCGATCTGTCGCCCATCGCGCCGTTTCGCGAGCCGAACATCGCCGTTCTCCAGGGCGACGCTACCGCCGCGGAACAGCAAACCAGGATCAAGGAGCTGCTGGGCGCCGCCGCGGACTGCGTTCTCTCCGACCTCTCGCCCCGCCTGAGCGGCATCCATGACGCCGACATCAGCCGCTCGGTCGAGCTCGTCCGCATGGCCCACGGCGTCGCGCGGGACCTGCTCCGCCCCGGCGGAAGCTTTCTGGTCAAATGCTTCGCGGCGGAGGAGCTGCGCGATTATTTCAACGAGCTGAAAAAAGACTTCGCCGCCGTCGACCGGACGCGGCCGGAGGCGACGCGCAAGGGCTCGTCGGAGATTTACTTCTGCGCGAGAGGCTTCAAAGGCGGAGGATCCAAGAGAGATTCTTCGCTGCGCTCAGAATGACGGAAAAACAACAGTTCCGAGTACAAATCTCTATTCCACCGTCACGCTCTTGGCCAGATTGCGCGGCTGGTCGACGTCCGTGCCGCGCTCGACGGCGACGTGATAGGCCAGGAGCTGCAGCGGGATCGTCAGCACGATCGGCGTCAAAAAATGCGAGGCTTCGGGAACGACCACGATCCCGTGGGCGATCGCGCCGATCGTCTCGTCGAGGCGGTTGGTGACGGCGACGATTTTCCCGCCGCGCGACTCCACTTCCTTCAAATTCGACAGGGTCTTTTGAAAATTACGGTCGCGCGGCAACAGGACGATCACCGGCACTTTTTCGTCGATCAGCGCGATCGGGCCGTGCTTCATCTCGCCCGCCGGGTAGCCTTCGGCGTGGATATAGGAAATCTCCTTCAGCTTGAGCGCCCCTTCGAGCGCGATCGGATAGTTGATGCCGCGTCCGAGGTAGAGAAAGTCCGAGGCGCCGGCGAGGCCGGCGGCCAGGCCCTTGAGCGCGCCGTCGAGCTTGAGCGCCTCTTCGACCCAGGCGGGCAGGTGCATGAGGTCCTCGAGCAGCTCCTTGGCCCGGGCCTTGGAGAGCCGGCCGTTCAGTCTCCCCAGGCCGATCGCCAGCAGGTAAAGGGCGGTCAGCTGCGAGGTGAACGCCTTGGTGCTCGCCACGCTGATCTCGGGCCCGGCGTGGGTGTAAAAAACGCCGTCGGACTTCCGCGCGATCGTGGAATCGACCACGTTGCAGATGGAAAGCACCTTGGCCTTTTTCTTCCGGGCCATCTCCACGGCGGCGAGCGTGTCGGCGGTCTCGCCCGACTGGCTGATGAGGAGCAGCAGCGACTCCCGGTCGATCAGCGGCGCGCGGTAGCGGAACTCCGACCCGTAGTCCACCTCGGCCGGGATGCCGGCGATCTCTTCCAGCATGAATTTGCCGACGAGCCCGGCGTGCCAGGCGGTGCCGCAGGCGACGACGTGGATCTTTTTTACCCGGCGCGTCTGGCCGGCGGTGAGCGGAATCCCTTCGAGCGCGATCGAGCCGTCCTTCAGCGAGATCCGGCCGCGAAACGTGTCGGTGATCGTCCGGGGCTGCTCGTGGATCTCCTTCAGCATGAAGTGGCGGTAGCCGCCCTTGCGCGCGGCCACGGCGTCCCAGGTGATTTCCTTGACCGGGCGGCTGAGCTCTCCGCCCTGGCCGTCCAGAATGCGAAAACCCCCCGCCGTCACTTCGGCCACTTCGCCGTCTTCCAAAAACGTGACCTTGCGCGTGTGCTCGAGGAGCGCCGGGATGTCGGAGGCGACGAGCGTTTCGCCCGCGCCCGAGCCGAGCACGATGGGAGTGGAGTTCTTGGCCACGATCAGGCGCCCGGGGTCCTGGAGATTCAAGAAAACCAGCGCGTAGGAGCCGTGGATCTCTTTCAGGCTCTGCTGCACCGCGGTCAGAAAGTCCGCTCCCTGCCGGATCTTGTCGTCCACCAGGTGCGCGACGATCTCCGTGTCGGTCTCGGACTCGAACCGGGCGCCTTTTTTGAGCAGGTGGTCTTTCAATTCGAGATAATTCTCGATGATGCCGTTGTGGACCACGACCACGCTGCCGGCCTGGTGCGGATGCGCGTTGACCTCCGACGGCTTGCCGTGCGTCGCCCAGCGCGTATGGCCGATGCCGACGACGCCGGGGATGGGCCGCTCGACCAGCATGGATTCGAGATTCTTGAGCTTTCCCTGGCAGCGGCGGATTCCCACTCCGCCGCCGTTCAAGACCGCGATCCCGGCCGAGTCGTAGCCCCGGTACTCGAGCTTTCTCAGGCTCTCCAGCAGGATCGGCGCGGCCTCGCGCCGCCCGATATAGCCGACGATGCCGCACATCAGGGCTTGACCTGCGCCATCTTTTTTCGTTTTTCTCCGGTCCAGCCGGATTTGACCTTCTCGACCCGGTCGTTGTACACGAGCGCTCCCGCCGGGATGTCGTGCCGGACGGTCGTGGCGGTCGCG
>DASWFA010000357.1:0-3206 GCA_036394475.1 Binatia bacterium | reverse complement strand
CCGCCCGCCGCGCATTCTCCGCGACCTGCTCGTCGCCATCGCCTACATCGCCGTCGCCCTGACCCTGCTGCTGCGCAACGGCTTCGATTTGACCGGCGTCGTCGCCACCTCCGCGGTAATCACCGCGGTGATCGGTTTTTCGCTCGCCGACACACTGGGAAACGTGATGGGCGGCATGGCGCTCCAGATGGAGCACACGATCAACGTCGGCGACTGGATCAGCATCGACCAGGTCGAAGGCCGGGTGAAGGAAATCCGCTGGCGCCAGACCTCGATCGAGACGCGCAACTGGGACACCATCGTGGTCCCCAACAGCGTCTTGATGAAGGGGCGCGTCAGCCTGCTCGGCCACCGCGAGGGCCAGCCGCGCCAGCAGCGGCGCTGGGTCTACTTCAACGTCGATTTTCGCTTCGCCCCGACGGAGGTGATGCAAGCCGTGGAGACGGCGCTCTGCGCCGAGCGGATTCCCGGCGTCGCGGCCGAGCCCGCGCCCCACTGCATCGTCACGGACTTCAAGGACAGCTACGCGACCTACGCGGCGCGCTACTGGGTCACCGACCTGGCCGCCACCGACCCGACCGATTCCGTCGTGCGCACGCGCGTCTACGCCGCGCTCCGGCGCGCCGCGATCCCGCTCTCGATTCCGGCCCGCTCGCTTTTCATCACCGAAGAGAGCGAGTCGCGGCGCGAGCGCAAACAGGGCGAAGAGATCGAACGGCGCGTGCAGGCGCTTGAGGGCGTCGAGCTGTTCGGGAGATTGACGCCCGAGGAGCGGGGCGAGCTGGCCGCGCGGCTCCGCGTCGCTCCGTTCGTGCGCGGCGAGGCGCTCACCCGGCAGGGCGCCCAGGCGCACTGGCTCTACATCCTCATCGAAGGCGAGGCGGAGGTGGACGTCGCCATCGACGGCGAGAGCCAAAAGGTCGCGACGATCGGCGCGGGAGATTTTTTCGGCGAGATGGGAATGATGACCGGCGATGCGCGCTCGGCCACCGTCGTCGCCCGGACCGACGTGCTTTGTTACCGGCTCGACAAAGCCGCCTTCCAGCAGATCCTCAGCCGCCGCCCGGAGATCGCCGAGGACATCTCGCACGTCCTGGCGCGCCGCCGGGTCGAGCTGGAGACGGTGCGCGGCGGACTCAGCGAAGAGGCGATGCGCCGGCGCATCGACCACGCGCAAAACGACCTGCTCGGCCGCATCCGCGAATTCTTCGGCCTCGACGAGAGCGCGGGATATTAAAGCGATAAACGCGCGGCGGGTGGTTCTTTCGGATCGGAAGATTAGCTGGCGGCGGGAGCTTACCCCTCTCCCGCCTCTTCGTAGTACTCTTCGCGCTCGGCCAGGTCTTCGAAGCGGGTGAACTCGTTCAGGAACGTGAGCCGGACCGTGTCGATCGGCCCGTTCCGCTGCTTGGCGACGATGATCTCCGCGGTTCCCTTGTCCGGCGACTTTGGATTGTAAACCTCGTCCCGGTAGATAAAGGCGATCACGTCGGCGTCCTGCTCGATGGCGCCGGACTCCCTCAGGTCGGCCATCATCGGCCGCCGGTCGCCCCGGTCTTCCACCCGGCGGTTCAGCTGCGAGAGCGCGATGACCGGCACGCGCAGCTCTTTGGCCAGCGCCTTGAGCGAGCGCGAGATCTCGGAAATCTCCTGCTCGCGGTTGTTGGCGTTTCCCATGCCGCGCATGAGCTGGAGATAGTCCACGATCACGAGCCCCACTTTTTTGTCCCGGTCGCGGATCAGCCGGCGCGTTTTGGCCCGGAGCTCCAGGACCGAGATCGCCGGGGTGTCGTCGATGTAGATCAGCGCCTCGTGCAGTCTTCCCGCGGCGTTGGCGAGCTTGGGGAAGTCGCGCTCGCCGAGATAGCCGGCCCGGACTTTGGAATTGTCCACGCGCGCCTCCGAGCAGAGCATCCGGAGCACGAGCTGCTCGCGCGCCATTTCCAGAGAGAAGACCGCGACGCCGGTGCCGGCGTTGAGCGCCGCGTAGGTCGCGATGTTGAGCGCGAAGGCGGTCTTGCCCATGCTCGGCCGTCCGGCGATGATGATCAGCTCCGACGGCTGGAGGCCCGCGGTCAGCTTGTCCAGGTCCTTGAAGCCCGTCGGCACGCCGGTGACCAGCTCCTTGCGCTCGTAGAGCCGCTCGACCGCCTTCAAGGTGTCCTTGATCATGTCGCCGACGGAGACGAAGGACGCCTTGATCTTCTTTTCCGCGATGTCGAAGATGACCTTCTCGGCGGCGTCGAGGAACTCGTCCACGTTGCCCTGCTCCTCGAAGCCGCGCGTGGCGATCTCGGTCGCCGATTGGATCAGCTGGCGGAGAATCGCCTTTTCCCGGATGATGCGGGCGTAGTGGGCGATGTTGGCGGCGGTCGGGACCTGGTCGGCGAGGGACGCGAGATAGGTCGATCCGCCCACGGCGTCCAGCTCGCCCCGGCCCTTGAGCAGCTCGCTCAGCGTGATGAGATCGATCGGCTCGGTCCGGTCGGTCAGCTCCATCATCGCGCGGAAGATCTTCCGGTGCGTCTCGCGGTAGAAGTCGCCCTCGGTCAAGATCTCCAGGACGCGATTGATCGCCTCGTTCTCCAGCAGGATGCCGCCCAACACCGAGCCTTCGGCCTCGAGGTTTTGCGGCGGGATTTTGCGCAGGTTGTCGTCGACCGAGGCCATGAAGAACGTTTTCGGGTTGATCGTTACGGGTTCGGAAAAAAAATCAAAGACATTCGACTCTAAGCCTTAAATAAAAAAAAGCAAGAAGAATTTTTGCCGCGCGGAGAAAATTTTTTTTTCCGGCGGCGCCGGTCAGCCCGGCGCCAACTCGCGCGCGAGAAAGTCGGCGACCAGCGGCCAGGCGAGCTCGGCCGCGTGCGGGTGATAGCCGGGCGTGCCCGGATCGACGAAGCCGTGGCCGCCGAAGGGGAAAAAATGCCATTCGAGGCTGCGGCCGCCCTCCCGGAACGCGTCCCACATCTTCCGCTGCACCGGCACCGTCGTCACGACGTCGTCCGCGCCGTAGAGAACGATCGACGGGCAGGCGATTCGCCGGGCCGACTCCCACGGCGGCGTGGGGCGCATGGCCGTCGGCGGCTCGTCGCGCACCGTCGGGTAATAGCCGACAAAGGCGCGCACTTCCGGAGCGGCGGCGACGAAGTGAATGGCGATCCGCCCGCCCATGCAGTAGCCGGAGACCCCGACGCGCCGGGCGT
>DASWFA010000356.1:0-3572 GCA_036394475.1 Binatia bacterium | reverse complement strand
CGCGCGGCCAGGCTCAACATCACCGCGACGCCGGAGGCGTTGTCGTCCGCGCCGTTATGAATCTGCCCCTCGGCGCCGGGGTCCATCGAGCCGTAATGGCCGAGGCCGAGATGGTCATAATGCGCGCCGATCACGATGTTTTGCCGCCCGACCTTCGGGTCGGAACCGGGAAGGACGGCGACCACGTTGTCGGTCGTCCGGACTATTTTTTTTAAGGCCACGGTGAGAACGGCGCGGAGCGAGGGAATGGGCGTCGAGTGCGGCTTTTCTTCCCGGTCGATCTCGCCCTTGAGCTCGCGGAGCGACAGGCCCGCGTCCTGAAGCCGCCGCTCGACGATCTCGCGCCCGATCTGGACCGCGATCAAATCGCCTTCGCTCCCGTCCATGGTGCGCCGGAGCGAGATCAGCTCTTTCCGCCCCTCTCGCGGCGCCAGGTCCACCAGGATCAGGCCGGCGGCGCCGTGCGCGCGGGCGTTGGCGGCCTTGGCCTGGAGCGTCGCGTGGCGGGAGGCGCGCGGGGAGGCGCGAAACGGGCTGTCGCCGTTTTTCGGCGGCGGCTCGTAGCGCAGCACGACGACGATCTTGCCCTTCGCGTCCAGGCCGGCGTAGTCGTCGTAGGCGTAATCTTGCGCCGTGATCCCGTAGCCGGCGAAAACGAGCTCGCCTTCGGCCGTGCCCGAGGCGGAAAGCCCCAGCGGGCTCCAGTCGGTATCGAGGACGAGCGGCGGCTCTTTTCCGAGAACCGCGTTGTTCGGCCCGGCCATCTCGACCCCCGTCGTAACCTCGAGCCGCTGGAAGTAGCCGCGCCCGCCGTCGCCGCCGGGGGCGAGGCCGTACCGCTTGAATTCCCCGGCGATGTAATCCCGCGCCAGGTCGATCCCCGGCGTGTCGACGCCCCGGCCGGTCATGTCGTCGGCGGCGAGCGTGCGCACGTGGCGGACGAGCTCCCGGCCGATCGACTCGGGCGAAGATAGGGGAATCTCGTTCGTCCAACCCCATAGGACGAAAAGGATCGGGAGGCCGAATAGCGCCGCGGCGGTCCGGCGGAGCCTGCGGTTGGCGGGTTGAAGCTTTGACATGGGGATATCTTGCACCATGAGGTTAACAGACGGAGGTGGCCGAATCAAAAGGGGCGGGCGCCGGCCGCCCCCTTCGGGGATTGACTCCGGGGATTCATCTGGCTAGTCTTTCAGGCGGAGCGCGGGCGGAAATCCGCCCCGGGATAACATGGGCGGCACACTTTAGGACAAGGAGAGAAAAAGAAATGGCCAAAGTCGTCGTCGTTTTTAGCCAGCCGGGCTGAGGGCCCTGTCACAGGGAGAAAGAGTTTCTTTCTCAAAAAGGAATCGCGTTCACGGACAAAAACGTGCGGGAAGATCCGGAGGCGCTGAAAGAGCTGTTGGGGCTCGGCTTTCAAAGCACTCCGGTCACTCTGATCGACGGCGCGGCCGTGGTCGGCTTCGATCAGGACAAACTGTCGGTTCTTCTGGAAATAAAATAGGGGAGGGGATGAAAATGAAAATGAAAGCGCTCTATGCCGCCGTCATGCTGGCGTTATTGTTCGCAACCGCCGCGCCGCTCGCGGCGCAAACCAAAGACGTGATCGACGAGTGGGCGTCGGTGCAGGCGCCGAAGCCGCCGGAGTTGAAGCCGGTGACGCTCGAGCCTTCGACCACGGCGCTGCTCGTGCTCGACTTCATCAAACAGACCTGCAACAGCGAGCGCCGGCCGCGCTGCCTCGCCTCGATTCCCAAGGTCGAGGGGCTGCTCAAGCAGGCGCGGGCTAAAAAGTTGACCGTCATCCACAGCATCCCCACCAACGCGACTCCGGGCGACATCGCCAAAGAGCTGGCGCCGGCCGACGGCGAGCCGATCGTCAAATCGTCGGCGGACAAGTTTCTCGGCACCGATCTGGAAAAGATTCTCAAAGAGAAGGGCGTCAAGACCGTGATCGTCACCGGGACGGCGGCGCACGGCGCCGTGCTGTACACCGGCAGCGAGGCCGCCTACCGGGGATTCAAGGTCGTCGTTCCCGTCGACGGCATGTCGTCGGAAAACACCTATTTCGAGCAGTACACCGCCTATCAAATGGCCAACGGCCCGGGGATCGGCCAAAATACCACGTTGACGCGCATCGAGATGATCAAATAGGAGGAGCGTATGCCGGAGGAAATCAAAAAACTGGTCGAGGAATACCGCGGCGGTAAGCTCAGCCGGCGCGATTTCATCCAAAAAGCGATGCTCCTGACCGGCAGCCTGGCGATCGCCACGAGCCTCATCGATACGCTCGCCGGCGCGCCGGCTTACGCCGCCCAGGTCGATCCCAACGACGCCGGCCTCAATTCGAAGGCGGTCGAGTTTCCCGGCCCGGGCGGGCCGGTCAAAGGCTATCTGACCGAGCCGAAGGCCCCAGGGAAGTATCCGGCGGTCATCGTCGTCCACGAGAACCGGGGCATCAACGACCACATCCGCGACGTGGCGCGCCGGCTGGCCAAGGAGGGCTTCGTCGCTCTGGCGCCCGACTTGCTTTCGCACAAGGGCGGGACGGACAAGGTCAACCCGCAAAACAGCGGCAGTTTAAATATCCGGGAGCTGGCGCCGACGGAGGCCGTGGCCGAAGACGTCGGCGCGGCGTTCGCCTATTTGCAAACCCTGCCCGAGGTGCGCGGCGACCGGGTGGGGCTCACGGGATTTTGTTGGGGCGGGCAGCAGACTTTCAACGCCGCGACCCGGGTCAAGGGGCTCAAGGCCGTGGTCGTCTATTATGGCAGTATGCCGACTCCTCCGGAGCTGTTGGAGAAGATCGAAGCGCCGGTCATGGCTCATTACGGCGGCGAGGACAAGCGGATCAGCGACACGGTGCCGGCGACCGAAGCGGCGATGAAGAAGTACAATAAATCCTACACCTACAAGATCTACCCCGGCGCCAGGCACGCGTTCAACAACGACACCAATCCCGGGAGCTACAATGCCGAGGCCGCCAAGGAGGCCTGGGCTAAAACGGTCGACTTCTTCAAAACAAATCTGCAGAGCTAAGAGGAGGAAAAAAGATGAAGAAACTTCTGGCGTTCGCCGCCCTCGCGGCCTTTCTCGCGGTCTCTTCCGGAGCGGTCTGGGCGCGCTGCGCGCCGCTGATCAGGGAAGGCCGGGAGCTCCTCGGAACAAGCTCGGCGTCGAAGGCGGATCAGGACAAGGCCAAAGGGCTGCTCGACGAAGCGCAGAAGAATCTCGACGCCGGCGATCACACCAACGGGGTAAAAAACGCCACCGCGGCGCTGGACATCCTGAAGAAAAAATAACGGACTATCCCCGCACTTCCGCTTTCCAGCCCGAAGCGCTGAGCATCCTGCCGGTCACGCCTTTCGCTTCGTCGCTGCCGAGGAAAACGAAGGCTTCGGTGACCGATTCGGGCCGGCTGCCGCGGTAGCCGGTGAGCTTGGTCGCCACGTAGCCCGGCTCGACGGAGTTTACCCGGACGTTATAGCTTCGCATCTCGGCGGCGAGGGTCTGGGTCAATCCTTCGATGCCCCATTTCGAGACCGCGTAGGCGGCGAAGTTGGCGTAGGCGCCGC
>DASWFA010000355.1:0-7138 GCA_036394475.1 Binatia bacterium | reverse complement strand
CCGCCTCTCGCTCCGGCGCCGGCGCGCGCGGCGCGGGCGGCTCGACGTGAGCGCCACGTTCCGGAAAAACCTGCAATACGGCGGCGTGCCGTTCCGCATCCAGCTCGACCGGAGAAAAAAAGAAAAGCCCCAGGTGGTCGTGCTCTGCGACATCTCCGACTCGGTGTTGAACGCGTCGCGCTTCATGCTGCAGTTCGTCTATTCCGTCCAGGACCTGTACAGCAAGGTGCGGAGCTTCGTCTTCGTCAGCGACATCGGCGAGGTCACGCGCCTGTTCGAGGAAAACGACCTCCACCGGGCGATCGAGATGTCGCTCCGCGGCGACGTGATCGACGTCTACAGCCATTCCAACTTCGGCCGCGCCTTCGAGCTTTTTTACCGCCATCACTGGGCGGCGGTCACGCCGAAGACGACGTTTCTCATCATCGGCGACGGGCGGAACAATTATAACCGCGCCAACGAGTGGGTCCTGAAGGAGATCCGGCAAAAGGCCAAGCAGCTCGTCTGGCTCAACCCCGAGAGCCGCATGACCTGGAGCTACGGCGACAGCGAGATGCCGCGCTACGCGCCGCACTGCCATCTCGTCGAGGAATGCCGGAACATCCGGCAGCTCTACAAGCTCATCGATCGGATCGCGGCATGAAGCGGCTTTACCTCCAGACCTACGGCTGCCAGATGAACCAGTACGATTCGGACCGGATCGCGCGGCTCCTGAGCCGGGCCGGCTACGTCACGACCGAATCGGCCGAAGAGGCCGACTTGATCCTGCTCAACACGTGCAGCGTGCGCGACAAGGCGGAGCAAAAAGTCTACAGCGCGCTCGGCCGCTGGCGCGAGCTGAAGGAAAAAAAGCCCGCCCTCCTGATCGGCGTGGGCGGCTGCGTGGCGCAGCAGGAAGGCGAGGCGCTGCTTCGCCGCGCGCCCTATCTCGATCTCGTCTTCGGCACGCAGAACATCCACAAGCTCCCCGAGATGGTCGCGGCGGCCGGCGCTTCGGACGACCGCCCCGTCGAGATCGATTTTTACCGCGATCCTTCCTATATGGAAGACCCGGAAGGAAAGCCGGCGGTCCACGGCGCCCGGGCCTACGTGACGATCATGCAGGGGTGCAACAAGGTGTGCAGCTTCTGCATCGTCCCCTACGTGCGCGGCCGGGAGCTTAGCCGCCCGAGCGGGAAGATCGTCGGCGAGGTCGAAGCGCTCGCCGCCGGCGGCGTCAAAGAGGTGATGCTGCTCGGCCAGAACGTGAATTCCTACGGCAAGACCGCGCCCGGCGAGCTCACGTTCGCCGGGCTGCTCGAGCGCATCGACCGCGTCGAGGGGCTGGAGCGGGTCCGCTTTACGACCTCGCATCCCGAGGATCTGTCGCCCGAGCTGATCGAGGCCTACGCCACGCTCGACAAGCTCTGCGAGCATCTGCATCTGCCGGTCCAGTCGGGCTCCGACAGCGTGCTCAAGCGCATGCGCCGGGGCTACGCGTGCGCGGAATACCTCGACCGCATCCGGCGCCTGCGCGCGCGGCGGCCCGGCATCGCCCTCAGCACCGATATCATCGTCGGATTTCCCGGCGAAACCGAGGAAGAATTCCGCCGCACTCTGGAAATCCTCCAGGAGCTGGAGTATGATGACTTATACGCGTTCGCCTACTCGCCGCGGCCGCACACCGCGGCGAGCAAGCTCTATGCGGACGATGTGGCGGAGGACGTGAAGCGGCGGCGCCTGAGCGAGGTCCTGGAGCTTCAGCGGGGGATCTCGCGGCGAAAGAACCAAGCGATGGTAGGGAAGGTCGAGGAAATCCTGGTGGACGGAATCGCGAAAAGAGGGCGCGGGCAGATGACGGGGCGGACGAGGACCAACCGGATCGTGAATTTCACCGGTCCGGAAGATCTCTCCGGCAGGCTGGCGCGGGTGCGCATCACCGCGGGCGGCGCCAACTCGTTGTCCGGCGATCTCATCTGAGCGGTAAGAAGGGAGTCAGCATCATGCCGAAGCGCGACGATTCCATACAGATGTCGGTGGGCGGCCTCACCCTGGATCCGGTGACCAAGACCCCGATCGTGATTTTGAAGGACACGGACAACAAGCTGAACCTGCCGATCTGGATCGGCCTTTCGGAGGCCACCGCCATGGCCACCGAGATCGAAGGGATCAAGATGGCCCGTCCGATGACCCACGACCTGTTGAAAAACATGCTCACCGAGCTGGGCGGCGCGATCGATTACGTGGAGATCACCGAGCTCAAGGAAAACACCTACTACGCGCTGATTTATCTCAAGATGGCCGGGCGCGAGCTGGTGATCGATTCGCGCCCGAGCGACGCGATCGCGCTGGCGCTCCGGATGAAAACCCCCATTTACGTCGCCAAGAGCGTGCTCGAGGCCTCCAGCATCTTGCAGCAGAACGAAGAAGGCAAAGAGCCGGACGTGGCGAACGTCTCCAACGTCTCCAAGGAAAAATGGGGCGAGATCCTCGAAAAGATGACGCCGGACGATTTCAAGTACAAGATGTGAGGCGTCCGCCGCCGCGCCCGACCGCCTCGCTCGAACGATAAAACCGAACCCCGCCGATGCGCACCGCCTCCAGACGAATCACCCGCAAGGACATCCGCCAGCCGGACTGGTTCGTCACGATGGCGCGCGAGCTCGTTTCCTTCGGCAAAACCAACCGGACCGCGCTGGCCGCCGCGCTCGTGGTCTTGATCCTCTTCGTCGCGGCGCTGCTGGGGTGGAATCTCTATAAAGGCCGCCAGGACCGCCTGGCCGCGGAAGAGTTCGGCCGCGCCGTCGAGCTTTACCACGCGGCTAACTACAAGCAGGCGATGGAGGCGCTGAACCGCCTGGAGGCCTATCGCACGTCGTACTACAGCCGCCTCGGCCTTCTCTACGCGGCCAACACGCAGGCGGCGCTCCAGGATACGGCGCGGTCGATCGAAACGCTCAGGCAGCTGCTTCAGAGAGAGAAAAAAGATCCCCTGCTGCGCCAGGCGGCCTATGTGTCGATGGGCTATAGCCAGGAGCAGACGGGGCAATGCAAGGAGGCGGCCGCGAGCTTCGCGGAGGCGGAGAAACTCGCCGGCCCGCTCAAGGCCGACGCCACGCTCGGAAAGGCGCGCTGCGACGGCGTCGCCGGGAATTATAAGGACGCGCTGGCCGCTTACCGGAAGTTTTTAGCCGACAATCCGGATTCCGAAAGATTCAGCGAGGTTTCCGTCCGCATCCAGGAGCTCGAAGCCAAAGCCGGCGGCGCCGCGCCGCCGAGGTAGGCCGGAATCATCCGCCTCCGCCCGTTCCGCCAATCCCTCAAGTTCCGCATTCTTCGTCACGCCCGGTCTTTTCTGAGATCGAGGATTTGATGCAGCTTGCCGGCGGCCCCGAAGTGGCGCCCCGAGACGATGACCGACTTCGCCGCGCAGTGAGCGCACGGGGCCGCCTGGGGAATCAAAGCGATCCCGTTCATCGGAACCCCCGCCCCGCTAAAGCGGCGCTTGCAGTCGTAACAGCGTAGCACAACGGTCCAGGTGCTTTTCTTCTCCGCCATGCAGTCGTCGATTTTAGCGGCCGCGCGGAAGCTCGACAATATAAAATAGATATTACAGTGATAGATATTACAAACGAAGCCGATCGCGCGCCGGCCGAAAATCCGCCGGCAAAAAACGAGCCCTCGCTCGCGCTTGGCTTATGGAGGCGGAAGCGAAAATAGTGTAAAGATTTGTAAAGCCCGACGGGGCGCAATCTATGGCAAAAATCGAATCCGCCTTGCTCTCCGGCGCGCGCGCGCAGGCGTGGCCCGCCCTGCCGCTCGAAGCCTGGAGCGACACTTGCGCCACGCTCCATCTGTGGACGCAGATCGTGGGCAAGATCCGCCTCGTCCAAAGCCCCCGGCAGAACCACGGCTGGCACGTGACGTTATACGTGACGTCCAGGGGCCTCACCACTTCGCCCGTTCCGTACGGCGCGCGGACTTTTCAAATCGACTTCGATTTCATCGCGCACGAGCTCGCGATCCAGGCGAGCGACGGCGGCGTCGCCTCGATGCCGCTCGGGCCGCAGCCGGTCGCGGCGTTTTACCGGCGCCTGATGCATGAGATGGAAAGGCTCGGACTCGCCGTCAAGATCCATAAGATGCCCAACGAAATCCCCGACCCGATTCCCTTCGACCGGGACGAAACGCACGCGTCCTACGATCCGGAATACGCCAACCGCTACTGGCGCGCGCTGGTCCAGGCGGACCGCGTTCTCAAAATCTTTCGCGCGCGCTTTACCGGCAAGGCGAGCCCCGTGCACTATTTCTGGGGCGCCCCCGACCTGGCGGTCAGCCGGTTTTCCGGGCGCCCCGCGCCCGAGCATCCCGGCGGAGTTCCCCATCTGCCGGACGAGGTGACGCGCGAGGCCTATTCGCGCGAGGTCAGCAGCTGCGGCTTTTGGCCGGGCGGCGGTCCGATCCCTTACGCTGCTTTTTATTCTTACGTCTACCCGGAGCCGGCGGGTTTCCGGCGGGCGAAAATCGCGCCGGCCGAGGCGTTCTACAGCTCCGAGCTCGGCGAATTCATCCTGCCGTACGACGCGGTCCGGCAGGCGGGCTCGCCCGATCAGAGGCTGCTCGATTTTCTCCAGACCACCTACGAAGCGGCGGCCGACGCGGCCGGCTGGGACCGCGGCGCGCTGGAAAAGCGCTAGGACAGAGGACAGGGACGATGAGCGGCTCGGCGGCGCAATTTTTCGACGAGTGGTCGATCTACGACCGGGTGCTCGACCGCGATTATATGTTTCACGACGCGATTTATCGCGACGTCGGGCTTTTGCTGGTCGAGCGCTACGCCGGCAGGAGCTTCGCGGTTCTGGATCTGGGCTGCGGCAGCGCGCGCCATTTCAGCCGGGCGCTCGCAGGGCGCTCGGTTTCCCGCTACGCCGGCTACGATCTCTCCGACGTCGCGCTGGCCCATGCCCGGCCCAACCTGGCGCGCCTCGGCTGTCCGCTCGATCTCCGCCAGGGCGATCTGCTCGAGGGCTTGCAAGCGGATGGGGAGCGGTTCGATTTGATTTTTTGCGGCTTTTCGCTGCACCATCTCTCCGCCGCGGATAAGGAGCGCTTCTTCCAATCGGCTTTTCAAAGACTGGAGGAAGGCGGGCTGCTGCTCGTCGTCGACACGATGCGCGAAGCGGAGGAGAGCCGTTCGGTTTATCTCGACCGCTATCTGGGCTGGATACGCTCGGAGTGGAAAGCGATGTCGGCGGCCGAGCTGGACGCGATCTGCGAGCACATCCGGAACAACGATTTCCCGGATACCGCCGCTTCGCTCCGCGCGATGGCGGCGCGCGCCGGCTTCGACGGCGGCAGCGAAGTCAGCCGTTTCCGCTGGCACCACACGCTGGCGTTTGAAAAAAAGCGCGCGGCGGAATTCCGCATTCGCGCCGCGCGGCTCGACGACGCCGGGGCGATCGCGCGGGCGCACGTCGACAGCTGGCGCACGACCTACGCCGGCATCCTGCCGGACGCCTATATCGCCGGGATGTCGTATGAGGCGCGCGAGCGCGCCTGGCGAAAAAACCTGGCCGGCGGCGACCGGGACGAATGCGTTTACCTCGCCGAGAATGAGAAGGGCGAAGTCGCCGGCTTCGCCTCGGGCGGCCCGGAGCGGAGCGGCGACGCCGTTTATCGGGGCGAGCTGTACGCCATCTATTTACTGCAACGGTTCCAGCGCCGGGGCGCGGGACGGCAGTTGACGCGGGCGGTCGCGCGGCGGCTTTTCGAGGCCGGCCATGCCTCCATGCTCGTCTGGGTTTTGGTCGACAACCCGGCCGCCGGCTTTTATGCCGCGCTGGGAGGCGAGGTCGTGGCTGAAAAACCGGTCGAGATAGGCGCGGCCAGGCTGCTGGAAGCGGCTTACGGTTGGAAGGATCTTCGTCTCTTGATAGGTTGAGAGGCATCTTAGGAGGTGGGCCGTGGAGCGCGAATCGCAGCCGAAGACCAAGCGCAACTGGGTGGCGAGCCTTTTTACCGGCGTGGAAGACGTGGTCTACATCGGCCTGGGGGTCCTCCTGGCCGGGAGCTCGCTCGTTCTGCTCGCCACCGGGCTCGTCGGCTTCGCTCAGAACCTGCTGGGCGGCTCGTTCGCGGCGAACATCGTCGCGCTGCTGGACCGCATCCTTTTGATCCTTTTGTTCGTCGAGCTGTTGTACACGGTCCAGGTTTCGTTCCGCGAGCACACCATCGTCGCCGAGCCGTTCCTGCTCGTCGGCCTGATCGCCGGCATCCGGCGCGTGCTGGTGTTGACGGCCGAGTTCGCCGAGATCGCCGACAAGGCGGACGAGGTGTTCCGGCATTTCATTATCGAGCTCGGCGCGCTCACGCTCCTGATCCTCGCGCTGGTCGTCTCGCTCTATCTTTTGCGCGTGCGCGGCGGCAAGGCCGCGGCGGAGAGGGCGACGTGAGCCCGCGGCGAGATTCATCCCAGCCGCGCGCCGGCGCCGCCCGCGTCTTCGCGCTCTCTGGCGGATAGCTCTTCCGGATACCGTTTCCCTTGAGACACGCACCCCAAACATCGCCGGCCGACGGCCGCGGCGTCGCCGTCGCCGGCGTCATGCTGGTCATTTTCCTGTTCGCCGTCGACGCCACCGTGGTGAGCGCGGCGCTGCCGACGATCGTCGGCCGGCTCGGCGGGCTGGAGCTGTACAGCTGGGTGTTTTCGACGTACATGCTCGCCTCCGCGCTGTCGACGCCGCTCTTCGGCAACCTCTCCGATCTCTACGGCCGGCGCCGCCTCATGCTGATCGGCATCGCCCTGTTCACCGCCGGGTCGGCGCTGTGCGGCATGGCGCGGAGCATGGAGCAGCTCATCGCGTTTCGCGCCCTGCAGGGGATCGGCGGCGGCGCGATCTACGCGCTTTCCTTTATTCTCGTCGGTTTTTTATATCCGCCCGAGAAGCGGGCCAAGATACAGGCCCTGATCAGCGGCCTGTGGGGCATCGCCTCTATTTTAGGTCCGCTCGCCGGCGCCGTCATCACGCAGTACTGGAGCTGGCGCTGGATATTTTTCATCAACCTGCCGATCTGCGGCGCGGCGGCGCTCCTGATCGGCGCGGGCGCCCACGAAGCGGCGGCCCAGCGGCGCCACCGGCTCGACCTGGCGGGGATTTCG
>DASWFA010000354.1:0-4671 GCA_036394475.1 Binatia bacterium | reverse complement strand
GCGACGATCAGGTAGCCCATGACGACAAAAGAGACGATGACGCCGAGTAGATATTCCAGTCCCATGAAGCCCTCCTTAGATGCGATCGCATCCCTTGACGTACCACCACGAGACGGCGAAAAAGGCGACGGTGACGACGATAAATATTAAATCTGCCATGTAAGCAGGCCTCCTTGTTCAGTCTTCATGTTAATAACCGGCGCCGGAAGAGCCAAATTAAAAGCCGGCCCGGAAGCGTTAAAATAAAATTAAAGCCTCAAAGCATCTGCGTTTTTCTGATGTTGGATAAGAATACGGACTGTCCCGCCCGCCCAGGTGCGGGCTGCCGGACGGGACCGGCGTCGAGATATCCCAGGCGCGCGAGAGCCTCCCGCGCCGGTTGAAACATGCTGCGCGCATCGAGCGCCGTGTAGTAATAGTGCGCCGCCTGGCGCGCGTTGCCTTCGCTTTCGTGAAGCTTGCCGAGCTCGTAGTACGGCTCAGGGCGGGTGACATCGCCACCATCGCCGTTTTGAGGTAGATGCGCCGCTCCAGCCGGGCGTTCCGCCGGCGCGCCAGCTCCGCCAGGCCGAGGAAGGCGTCGACGGAGCCCCCGGCCGCCAGTTTTCGCCGGAGGAGAATCTCCCGGCAAAGCAACTGAATGGTTTTGGGATCGGCGGGCTTTTCGATAAAGTCTGCGGCGCCGAGCTTCATCGCTTCGACCGCCTGGGCCACGGTGCCGCCGGCGGTCAGCACGACGACCGCGGTCTTGCGGCTATAGCTCTGGATGTACGCCAGCAGCTCGATGGCCGCCATTCCGGGCATCCGGGTATCGACGAGAGCGATGTCGGGATGAGTTTCCTTGCACCTGGCGCAGGCCGCCGCGCCGTCGTTGGCCGTCAGGACCTGATAATCCATCGCCTCGAGCGACTGCTTGAGACTTTCGCGACTATCGCGATTCTGGTCCGCGACTAAAACTTTTATCTGGGCCATAATCACCTCCCGCAGAGCGTTTCACGCGCCGCGCGAATCGCTTGCTTCCGAGTCAAGTTTAAGTCGGCGGCTGGCGGGGGCCAAATTAAAAAGCGCGCCGGATAGGGGAAAAAAGAATTAAAACCGCGGCATTTCGGGAGTTAAACGCCGCGCCCGTCCGAAGCTTAAAAAGATCGCGAAACAAAATCTTGATTCTTGCGCCGGATCGTCGTAGTGTTTCATGAGCGGCGGAATTCAAGGCGTTCTTGCCCGCGAGGATGTCGATTGCTGATAGTCGGGCCCTGTGCAAGGCGGTCCCGCAAACCCCGTCAGGTCCGGAAGGAAGCAGCGGTAGCGGATTTACCCCTGTGCCACAGGTCAACCCGGCTGTCAGCAATGGGCACCCTAAATAGCTTTCAGCGATCAGCTTTCAGCTCAGAAAAATGGGACCTTTACTAAACGCTGATCGCTGAAAGCTTTTTTTATGGCGTATCTCGTCCTCGCCCGAAAATGGCGGCCGCAGCGGTTCGACGACATCGTCGGCCAGGGCCACGTCACGCAGGTTTTGCGCAACGCCATCGGCGCCGGCCGCATCGCCCACGCGTATCTCTTCACGGGCGTGCGCGGCGTGGGCAAGACGACGGCGGCCCGGGTGCTCGCCAAGGCGCTCAATTGCGAGAAAGGGCCGACGGCCAATCCCTGCAACGAGTGCTCGCAGTGCGTAGAGATCACGGCGGGAAATTCGCTCGACGTCTACGAGATCGACGGCGCCTCCAACCGCGGCATCGACGAGGTCCGGCAGATCATCGAGAACGTCCGGTACCAGCCCGCCAAGAGCCGCTTCAAGATCTACATCATCGACGAGGTCCACCAGGTCACCAAGGACGCGTTCAACGCGCTTTTAAAAACGCTCGAAGAGCCGCCGGAGTTCGTCAAGTTCATCCTCGCCACCACCGAGCCGCACCGCCTTCCCGAAACCATCCTCTCGCGCTGCCAGCGATTCGACTTCCGCCGCATCTCGACGCGCGAGGCGGTGGAGCGCCTGAAGCACATCGCCGCCGCGGAGTCGCTCAAGATCTCCGACGGCGCGCTGCTCTTGCTCGCGCGCGAGGCCGAAGGCAGCATGCGCGACGCGCAGTCGCTGCTCGAGCAGATCCTCTCCTACGCCGCGCCGGGGAAGGGGCAGACGGATATCGACGAGCGCCTGGTGGAAAATATTCTGGGCGTCACCGAGCGCCGGGTCCTCTACGACCTTTCCCGCGCGGTGATCGCGGGCGGCGCGAAACAGGCGGTCGAGCTGGTCGCCCGGGTCGTCAACCAGGGCAAGGACGTGACGCGGCTCTCGCGCGAGCTGGTCGAGCACTTTCGCAATCTATTGGTCGCGCGCCTGACCGGAGATCCGGCCGCCGCGCCCGCGGGGCTCTCCGATCAATTATTGGACCTGCCCGACCAGGAGATCGACGAGCTCAGGCTCCAGGCGGCCGGGCTGTCGGCGGACGCCCTGCTCGACTACTTCAAGTTCATGGCGGAAGGGGACGAGGAGGTGGCGCGGTCGGCTTACCCGCGCTTCGCCCTCGAAGCCGCGCTGATCCGGCTTGCGACCCTCACCGGCGCCGTTCCGGTCGATCAACTGCTCGAGCGGCTCGAAGGGATGGAGAAAAGGCTCGCGGGCGGCGGCGCGGGCTCCAAGGCCGCACCCGAGCCCGCGTTTTTCAAGCCGGCGGAGCCGGGGCGCGAGAGCGCCGCGCCGCGCGCGCCGGGTCGCGAGCCGGCCGCTCCGGCCGCCGAGAGCGCGCCCCCGCGTCCGATTTTAAACCAGGGCGGCGAGCCGGCGGAGCAGTGGAAAAAGTTCCTTGCGTTCGTCACCCAGCAGAGGCGGTTTCTCGCCGTCCATCTGGAGCAGGCCGAGCCGCTCGCGCTGCCGCCCGGGCCGCTCGCGATCGGCGTGGCGGGGCGTCACCATTTGATCTACCTGCAGGACGCGGAAAATCTCGCCGCGCTGAAGGAGCTGGCGCGGACCTTTTTCGGCGACGTCGCGGTGTCGCTCTCGGCCCTGCCGGACAAAAAACCGGCGGAAGCCGGAAAGGGCGGGGCGGGCGCGGGAGAGCCGAGCGAAGTCGTGCGCGACGCGCTCCGGATCTTCGGCGGCTCGGTCAAGCAGGTTAAAAGGGCGGATTAGAGAGCGAAAGGAAAAGTCATGGCCAAGGGATTCGGCGGCATGGGAAATCTTTTCAAGCAGGCCCAGGAGATGCAGGCCAAGCTCGCGCGCGTGCAGGAGGAGCTCGGGCGCCGCACGGTGGACGCGTCCTCCGGCGGCGGCATGGTGCGCGTCACGGTCAACGGCCAGCTCGGCCTGGCGTCGATCAAGATCGACCCCGCGGTCGCCAACCCGGACGAAATGGAAATGCTGCAGGACCTGGTGCTCGCCGCGGTGAACGAAGGCATCCGGATGGCGCGCGAGATGGCGGCCGAGGAGATGAGCAAGATCACCGGCGGCATGAAAATTCCCGGCATGACTTAAACTAGCGAGTGAGCGAGTAAGCGAGCCTCCCTTCCTCGCACGCTCACTTACTCACGGCTCACTATTTATATGGCAAACTACCCCGCGCCGCTGGCGCGTCTGATCAAGGAACTGTCCCGGCTGCCGGGCATCGGCGAGAAGACCGCCGCGCGCCTGGCGTTTCACCTGCTCAAGGGAAACACCGAGGAGGTGCAGGAGCTGGCGGACAGCATCGCCCGGCTCAAGCGCGAGCTCGGTTTGTGCAGCCTCTGCTTCGGCTTGAGCGAGGTCGACCCGCGCGTGGACAAGCCGCAGTGCGGCATCTGTCAGGACCCCCGGCGCGAGCGGGAAAAGATCTGCGTCGTGGAAGAGCCGTCGGATCTGATCGCGGTGGAAAAATCGCTGGAGTACAAGGGCATCTACCACGTGCTGCACGGCACGATTTCCCCGCTCGACGGCGTCGGGCCGGACGCGCTCCGGATCAAGGAGCTGCTCGAGCGGGTGGGGCGCGAAGGGATCCGCGAGGTGATCGTCGCGACCAATCCGACCGTCGACGGCGAGGCGACGGCGCTCTATCTTTCCAAGACGCTCAAGCCGCTCGGCATCCAGGTAACGCGCATCGCGCGCGGCCTGCCGATGGGCGGCGATCTGGAGTATACGGACGCCGTGACGCTCGGCAAGGCGTTCGAGGGCAGGAGGGAGATTTAGAGGAGGGGCCATGCGGCAGCGGTTGTGGGTTCTATCGCTCCTGGTTTTTCTCGCCGGGTGCGTCGCGTCCGGGAGGGAGTTTCCCGTTTTTCCCATCGAGAAGCTGAGGGCCAACGTCACCAACAAGGACGACGTCTACGCGGCCTTCGGCGAGCCGATCGAAAAAGGCTCCGACACCGGCTTCGAGACCTGGGTTTATTATCACTACGTGACCACTCTTTTCGGCCGCCGGGACGAAAGGCGGCTGACCGTCATCTTCAACCCGGACGGCAGCCTGAGACACTACTCGTACAGCGCGAGCTGAGCGCGGCGATGAAGTCCCACACCGAATACCTCTGGTTCCAGACCAAAAAAGCGCGCGAGTTCATCAACATCACCGCCGAGGCGGAAAAGATCCTGGAAAAGAGCCGCATCCAGGAAGGCATGATGCTGGTCTCGGCGATGCACATCACCGCCGGCGTCTACGTCAACGACGCCGAGGACGGCCTCATCTAGGACATCGAAGAGTGGCT
>DASWFA010000353.1:0-1627 GCA_036394475.1 Binatia bacterium | reverse complement strand
CGACGCCGCAGGGAAAAGGGAAGGGCATCGCGGGCGTTTATTACACCGACGACCTCGTCACCGAGGCTTTCGAATATTCGGACGGCTCGGTCGCCGTGCCGTCGAGGCCCGGCCTGGGGATCGAGGTCGACGAGGAAAAGCTGGAATATTACCGGGTCAAATAACATTATTCGATGACCATTTCGACGATCGCTGTTCTGGGCGCCGGCAACGGCGGGCTGGCCGCCGCGGCGGACCTGACGCTGCGCGGCTATGAGGTCCGGCTCTATTCGCGCTCGGCGCGGACGCTCGCGCCGGTTTTGGACCGCGGCGGCATCGAGCTCATCGAGGGCGGGAAGAATAGCTTCGCCCGCGTCGGCCTCATCGGTACGGATATAGACAACGCCGTCGCGGGCGCCGACGCCGTCATGCTCGCCGCGCCCGCCAGCGCGCACGCCGAGCTGGCCGCCGGCCTGGCGCCGAGTCTCGGCGACCGTCAGATCGTTTTCTTGAATCCCGGCCATACCGGCGGCTCGCTCCACGTCGCTTCGGTTCTGCGCCGGCTCGGCCGGACGCCGAAAATCTGCGAGACGGTGACGCTCACCTACATCTGCCGCTCCACCGCTCCCGCCGCGGTCGAGATCTACCGACGGACGCAAAATCTCCGCCTCGCCGCGTTTCCGGGAAAGCACACCGCCGAGCTCGCGCGCGAGCTCGGCGGGCTCTATCCCGATATCGTCCCGTGCGCCAGCGTGCTCGAGACCGGGCTGTCCAACATCAACGCGATCATGCATCCGGCCGGGATGATCGGCAACGCGGGCGGACTCGAGCGGAAAGAAGAATTTTATTTTTACCGCGACGGCGTCACGCCGGCGATCGCCCGCGTGATCGAAGGCGTCGACCGGGAGCGGCTGCTTATCATGGACCGGCTGGGGCTCCCCGCCAAGAGCTTCGTCGAGCTGTTCCATCGGGCCGGTCTCACGACCGAGAGCGCGCGGGCGAGCGGCTCGGTCTACGAGGCGATTCGCGAGAGCGCGCCCAACCGCGCGATCAAGGCGCCGCCGAGCCTCGACCATCGCTACATGCACGAAGACGTGGGCTACGGGCTGGCGCCGATGGCGGAGATCGGCCGGCTCGCCGGCGTCGCGACGCCGGTCATCGACGGCCTCGTCGCCGTCGCCTCCGAGATGAACCGGACCGATTACCGCCGCCGGGGGCTGACGCTGGAGAAGATGGGGCTCGCCGGCAGGCGGCTGGAAGATTTAACGACCTTGCTTCAAGAAGGCTTTTAGAATGAGAAAGGACGCGGCATGAGAGTCGGACTCTGCTTTGACGGTTTTTATTCCATAGGCGAGATGGTGGAGCTCGCCCGCCTGGCCGACAAGATCGGCATGCATTCGATCTGGATGTCGGACCATCTCTGTTTTCGCGACGCGCCGACTTCTTCCATGGCCTTTCTCGCGGCGACGGAGAAGATCATCGTCGCGCCGGCGCCTCTCAGCCCCTATTCGCGGAATCCGATCATCACCGCCATGGCGCTCGCGACGATGGACGAATTCGCCCCCGGCCGGGTCTGGGCGACGGCGGGCACCGGGAACGCCGCGGCGCTCGAAGAGGCGGGCATGAAAGTGACGCGCCCGCTGAAGAC
>DASWFA010000352.1:0-3980 GCA_036394475.1 Binatia bacterium | reverse complement strand
GCTGGCGATCGCGCGCGCGCTCGTCTTCAACCCGCCGATCCTCCTCGCCGACGAGCCCACGGGTAACCTCGATTCCAAGACCGGCGCGGCGATCCTGGAGATGATCCGCGAGATCAACCGCGAGGAAAACTCGACCGTCGTCATGGTCACGCACGACCGCGACGCCGCGGCGCGCGGCGGGCGCGTGATTACTATCAAGGACGGCAAGGTCGCGGAGGGCGGCGCCTGATGCTCCGGCTGCTCCGCTTTCTCACCTGGCGCCATTTCCTCCGCCACCGGCTCCGGACGGCGCTCACCCTCTTCGGCATCGTCCTCGGCGTCGCGGTCATCGTCGCCATCGCGATCGTCAACCGCTCGCTGGTCGGCTCGTTCCAGCGGACCATCGACCTGATCGCCGGGAAGGCGGTGCTGCAGGTGGAAAACGGCGAGAGCGGCTTCAAGGAATCGCTCTTTCCCGCCGTCCGCGACACCGCCGGCGTCAAAGACGCGGCGCCCGCGGTCGAAGGCTTCCTGCCGCTCGTCGGACCGAAGGGCGAGAAGCTCTATGTCTACGGCGTCGATTTCCTCGCCGATTCGTCGATCCGCGAGCACGAGTTCGCCGGCGGCGCCGCCGACCTCGACCACGCGCTCGACTTCATCGCCGAGCCCGACTCCATCGCGCTGACCGAATCTTTTTCCCGGCGCCTGAATCTGCCGCCGGGCGCGACGGTCCGGCTGGCGACGAGCGGCGGCTTGCGCGACTATACGGTGCGCGCGCTCTTGAAAGAGCAAGGCGCGGCGAAGGTCTTCGGCGGCAGCTTCGCGTTGATGGATCTTCCGGCCGCGCAAATCGCGCTCGGCAAGGAGGGCAAGCTCGACGTCATAGACTTGACCTTGGATTTGACCGTGGACGACGGCGCGGATATCGAAGCCGTAAGGCGGCGCGTCGAGAGCCGCCTCGGCGGCGCGGCCGGGGCGCGGCGCCCGCGCGAGCGGGGCGAGCAGGTCGAGTCGCTCATGACCTCTTTCCGCGTCGGGCTTTTCTTCGTCAGCCTGATCGCGCTGTTCGTCGGCTTTTTCCTCATCTTCAACACCGTCTCGGTCTCGGTCATCCAGCGCAAGCGCGAGATCGGCACGCTCCGCTGCCTCGGCGTGTTGCGGCGCCAGATACTGGCGCTTTTTGTGATGGAGGCGCTCGTCATCGCTCTCGCCGGCTCTCTCGCGGGCGTCGCCGCCGGGGTTTTTCTCGCCCGCGCGGCGCTCCTCTTCGTCGGCCAGACCGTCAACAGCCTTTTTTTTCAGCTCGACCTGGCCGGGAGCGGCCCGGTCCTCCGGGAAATATGGATCGGGCTCGCCGGCGGCGTCGGCGTCTCGGTTCTCGCCGCGCTCTATCCGGCCTGGCAGGCGGCGCGCGTGACGCCGCTCGAAAGCGCGCGCCAGGCGGTGTGGCGGCCGCGCTCCCGCGCCGCGCCGCGCGCTTCGCTCGCCGGCCTGGCCCTGCTGGCGGCGTCTCCCGTTATCGCCTTGGTTTCGCCTTTCGGCTCCGGCGGGGTGGAGCGCTTCACGCTCGGCGTCGTCGCCATGATGCTTTTTTTGCTCGGCCTCTGTTTTCTCACGCCGCTGTTCGTCTTTTTTTGGACCGGGCTTTTCTGGCGCGCGATATCCCGGCTTTCCGCCGGCTCCGCCTTTCTCCGCAACGAGGCGCGGCTCGCCTGCGACGGGCTCAGGCGCGCGCCGGGGCGCTCGGGGACGACCATCGCGACTCTGATGATCAGCCTGGCGGCGATCTTCACGGTCGCTGCGTTCGTCACCAGCGTGCGCGAGTCGCTGCTCCTCTGGGTCGACCGCATGGTCACGGCCGACCTGGTCGTCCACTCGGGCGCGCGGACCGCGGGGCCGCTCAACGTGCCGGTGAAAGAAGAGCTGGGCGAGAAGCTCGCGGCGATTCCCGGCGTCGACGTGGTCGATTTCTACCGCCTCATCCGCTCCACCTACGAGGGAAAGCCGGTCATGATCGAATCGTTCTCCGCCCGGCGGTCGGCGCGCGTGCGCACGCTGCCCATGATAAATGCCGGCGGCGGCAGCGGCGCGGCCGCGCTCAAGCAGATGGCCGGAGAGCGCGGGGTCCTCGTGAGCGAGAGCTTTCACGGCAAGTTCGGCAAGGGAAGCGGCGATACGATCCGCCTCGCCACGCCTGCGGGGCTGGTCGCGCTGAAGATCATCGGCGTCTACGTCGACTATTCGTCGGATTCCGGCAGCGTGCTGATCGAGCGCGAGCTTTATAAAAAGCTTTGGGGCGACGAGCTGGTGGACGCTTTCGATCTCTGGCTCAGGCCGGGCGCGGACGCCGAGGGGGTCATCCGTCAGATCAACGAAGGGTACGGCGAAAAATACCAGCTCTTCGTCAGCACGCACCGGGAACTGAAAGCCAACGTCGTCCGGCTCATGGAGCAGTCGTTCAGCGTCAATTACGCCGTCGAGATCGTCGCGGTGGTGGTGGCGATCTTCAGCGTCATCAACACCCTGCTCGCCTCGGTGCTCGACCGCACGCGCGAGATCGGCGTGCTCAGGGCGATCGGCGCGACGCGGAGACAGGTCCGGGGAATGGTGCTGGCCGAGGCGGGCTGGATGGGGCTTTTGGGCGGCGTCCTCGGCCTCGCCGCCGGCTGGATCATGTCCTACCACCACGTCGTCTACAACACCCGCTTCTTAACCGGCTGGAGCTTCCAGTACTACTATCCCGCGGGGATCGCCGCCGGCTCGCTCGCCGCTTCCGTGATCCTCTGCCTGCTCGCCGGCTATTTCCCGGCCCGGCGCGCGGCCTCGATTCCGATCGTCACAGCGATCGGGTACGAATAATTTGTATTCGAGCGGCTTACCGCCCGACTTTTTTCCCCAGCGTCTCGGCGGCGAAGATCGCCAGCGAGCAGCCGATCGGAAAGAGGACTTCGTTGACCCCCTGGGTCACGAGGGCGTGCGCCGGGGGCGGCGCCGCGGCGTAGTAGAGCAGGACGGCGATGAGCGCGCCGCCGAAGACCAGTCCGACGGCCAGGCCGGCGGCGGCGTGGGCGGCGGCGCCGGCGCGCCGTTTGCCGATCCAGGCGAGCAGGAGGCCGAGCGCGGCGTATTCCAGCCCTTTCAATATACCCAGGATGAGCGGCGAGGCTGCGGAGCCGGGTCCGGCGGCGACGCCGAGCGCATACGCGGCGCTTTTTTGCAGCGTGCGCGCGACGGTGAACGCGGCGGGAGCGGCGAGCAGCCCGGACATGCCGGTCCACGCGGCCTGTCCTTTCGAGGCGGCCTTGCCGAAGGCGAGCCCGGAGCAGACCACCATCGACCAGGAAATTTTTCCCACGAGGTCCGCGACCAGCGCATTGGCGCCCGGAGTCGTTTTGAAAATCGCCTGGACGGCGAGGAGCACGATCTCCACGGCGATGCCCAGGCCGACCGCGAGCCAGGCGATATGCAGAACGGTGGCGCGCAGGTCGCCTTCGTCGCGGCCCGCGGCTTCGGTGGTTTCCATGAGGCCTCCCGGTTTTGCCGAACGCCCCGCTACTAGCTCAATCGGCGCCATAAAGTCAACTTCAATTGGTCAGCCTGCGGCGCATGCCGGTCCGCGCCCAGGCGAGGAGCAGCGCCGACGCGCCGAGCATATAGGCGAGGTCCCAGAAGAGGAGGGGCGAGAGCTCGCCGCGAAAGGCGGCGCGCGTGATCGCCCACAGCACCTCGCCCGCCAGCACGTCGTCGGGCTCGATGGGGGTCGTGAGCATCGCGTCGTAGGCCTTTTCGAAAGTGAGCCGCACGAAGATGTTGTAGGTCACCTCGAAGCTGGCGCCGTTCATCACCGCGACCGAGACGAGCCCCGGCGCGAGAAAGGCGAGATAGCCGGTGCCGCCCATCTCGTCGATATACGACCCGACTCCGAGCCCGATCGAGAGCAGGTAGAACACCGGCTCGAAGAAGTTGGGCAGGATATTCAGCCTCCAGGTGCGGCGGTACAT
>DASWFA010000351.1:0-3655 GCA_036394475.1 Binatia bacterium | reverse complement strand
TAGGTCGAGTCCAGCTCCATGACGATCGAGTTTTTCAGCGCCGCCGCCAGGTGCAGGCTCGCGGCGAGCGCCACGCCGTCGCCCCAGGTATGGAGCGAGACGGGCAGCCCGTGGGTCTCGGCCAGCGCGGCGATGCGCGCGATCTCGCTGAAGCCGCCGGCGCGGGCGACGTCCGGCTGGAGGATATCGATCGCGCCGCGCGCGATGAACTGCTCGAAGTCGTAATGGGTGTGGAGATTCTCGCCGAGCGCGATCGGGACGTTGGTCCGCGTCTTGAGGTGGCGGTGGCCCGCGACGTCGGCGAAAAAAAGCGGCTCTTCGAGCCAGCCGACGCCCCATTGTTCGAGCCGGGAGGCCGCTTCGACCGCCTGGTCGAGGTCGTAGCCCATGTTGGCGTCGGTCATCAGAGGAAAAGCGTCGCCCACGGCGGCGCGCACCGCGCCGACCCGCTCCATGTCCTTCTCCAAGTCGAAGCCGAGCTTGATCTTGATGCCCTTGAATCCCCGTTCGGCGAAAGCGACGGCGCGCTCGACCACTTTAGGCGTCTCGTCGGGATAGAGGGCGGTGGCGTAGACGTCGACCTGTTCCCGCTGGAGGCCGCCCAATAATTTATAAACGGGGACTTTCTCCGCCTGGCCGCGGATGTCCCACAAAGCGACGTCGAGGCCGGAGAGCGCGACGAAGCCGATGCCGCGGAGCCCGAGCTGCCGCGCGCGCGGGCCGAAGTAGATTTTTTGCCAGACGGAGTCGATGTCGGTCGGGTCCATGCCCACGACGGCCGGCTTGATAACCTCTTCGAGGATGAATTTGACGACGGCGCCGTTGCCCGAGCAGGAGCCGAGGCCGGCGATGCCGGCGTCGGTCTCGACCCGGACCAGCGCCGCGGCGCGGAAATTTCTCAGCCCGCTGCGGCCGGTCACCTGCCCGTCAGCTGGAATAACCGCCCTCAGCCGGATCGCCCGGACGTCGGTGATCTTCACAAAGCCTCAGCGGAAATACTTATGGTACTCGTTGTTGTAGCGGTTGTAGTCCTCGCTCGAGGCCGGGTTGACGACCAGGAGCTTGTGCCCCTGGATCAATCTGGGCGGGTCGGGGAGCACGTCGCGCCGCGCCGGCACCCGGCTGAGGCTCCGCATGACCTTCTGCCCCTCCTCCGAGAGGACGAAGTCGACGAACAGCCGGCCGGCCGCCGGGTGCGGCTGCTTGGCGGTGACCGCCATGACGATCGAATAGACGAAATGGGGCTCGAGCGCCACCCATTCGATCGGCGCGCCGAGCTTCTTATACTCTTCCACGCTCGTCGGGTATTGGGAGATGACCAGCGGGAACTCGCCCGCGACCAGGAGCTGGCCGGTGATCGTATTGCCGTCGCGCGCCTGGATGTCCTGCCTGGCCAGCGCCTCCATGTATTTCTTGCCCTTCTCCTCGCCCATCATCTGCATCATCGCCACGTACCACTCGGTCTTGTTGAGATCGAGCCCCATCTTCCCCTTCCACTTGGGGTGCAGGAGGTCCTGATAGCTCTTCGGCACCTCGTCCGCTTTGACCAGCCGGGTGTTGTAGGCCATGGTCATGGCGTTCAGATAGACCGCGGTCCAGTAGCCGTCTTTGTCTTTAAACGCGTCGCCGTAAACGGCGCGCTCGGGGGAGAGATATTTCCCCAGCATGCCGCGCTGCATCAGCGTCGTCACCGGGAAGATGCTCGACTGGTAGACGTCGGGCAAAAACTGCCCCGCCTTGACCTCGGTCATGTAGCGGGCGAGCAGCTTGTCCTTGCCGGCGCGGAAATACTCGAACTTGATGAAGGGATACTTTTTCTCGAACGCGGCCTTGAACATGTTGGCGTCGGCCGCCGAGTAGGCGGCGTAGACCACGACCTTGCCTTCCTTCTTCGCCTCCTCGACGAGCTTCGCCCGGTCGGCCGGAGCGGTCTGGGCCCGGGCCGGGCCGGCGGCGAGCAGGCCCGCGCACAACAGCAATAATAAGCCGCGCCGCATCGCCTTTCCCCGATTCATCGAGCGAGCTTCCATACCTTGCCCGCGACGACCTCGCCGTCCACGTTGACGTACTCCGTGGAGTCGTCGCCCCGGCTCTTTCCATCGGCCTCGATCCGCGTCACCTTGGGCTTGCCCTTGCGCGCCGAGAAGCGGAGCAGGACGAGCGGCCCGGCGCCGCTGTTCTGGAACCAGTAATACCAGCCCTCGGGCAGCATGATGCCCTGGCCTTTTTTCAAGACCGTCGGCTTCTCGTCTTTATCGTAAAAAGTCGCCTCGCCGTCCATGACGACGAACGTGTGGTCCTCGCCCGGGTGGGTGTGGAGCTTGTTCTTCCGCCCCGGCGTGTAGTAGTTGAGGCCGACCGAGACCAGATCGGTCCGGGAGAGCGGCATATGGCTCCGGCCGCCGGTCAGATCGGGCGTCGAGAGCTCGAAAACGTGCGCGTCCATTGGGCACCTCCTCGGATAACGGCGTTGTTGGTTCTGATGTAGAGGAAAGGGCCGGCGACTGTCAAGCAAGAAGGGGGCAGCGCCTTTCAGCGCTTGCGGCCGAGCGAGGCTTCGAGCAGCAGGCGCAGCGACTCGTAAACGTCGCGCCGGTGGCCGGCATGGTAGATTTCCAGCGCGCGGGCCCCTTCGTCGAGCCGGTAAATAATCCGGTAGCGCCGCGCCTTGAGGGAGCGGAAGCCGGCCAGCTCCCCGGACAATTCCGGCCCCTTGCGCGGATCCTCGGGCAGTTCGTCTATGGCGGAGCGGACAAGTTTTTTGATCTCGGGCGGGAGCCTGGCGATCAGGCGGGCCGCTTCGGGAGTGAAGCGCAAACGGTAGGGGCTCAACGACCGAAAACCTCATGGTACGAAACCCATTTGCCGGCGCGCCCCTGGCGGATGGATTTCTTAAGCGACTTCATCGTCGCCTCGTCGCTCAGAATGTCCAGCGTCTCGATCAAGCCCTCGAACTTCTCCATGCTGAGGAGCACGGCCGCCGGCACGCCGTTCTTGGTCACGGCGATCGTGCTGTATTCCTTCTCGACCTCGCGGACCAGCTCCAGCAGCTCGTTTTTCGCTTTGGTGATCGGCACGTATTTGTAGCTCTCTGCCATAGTATATCCTTTTTAACGGCTATTATAATGGCCATAGCCTTCCGCGTCAAGGCATCGCGAAGCGCCTTTGCACAAGAGCCGCCATCTGTGGTGTTATGCCGGTAATAACTGTAAGGAGAAAAACATGCCCAGCCTCGGTCTCTGCATGGTGAGCGCGGCGCCCCAGATCTCGCCCGGCCACGTGACGGCGGCGGCGAAAAAATGCGAGCAGATGGGGCTCCACTCCTTCTGGGCGCTCGACCGCGTCGTCTACGACAACCTGGAGCCGCTCACGCTCTTGACCGCGGCCGCGGCGGTCACGTCGAAGATACGGCTCGGCACCTCCGTGCTGCTGGCGGCGCTCCGGCCGCCGGCGCTCCTCGCCAAGAGCGTGGCGACGCTCGATTTTTTATCCAACGGGCGGGTGACACTGGGCGTCGGCTTCGGCAGCCGGGAGAACGACTTCACCTCGGTCGGCGTGCCCTGGGAGCACCGGGGCGGCCGCGCCGAGGAGCTGCTCGGATTGGTCAAGCGGCTCTGGACCGAAGAGGGCGTGACGCACAAGGGAAAGTTCTTTT
>DASWFA010000350.1:0-7094 GCA_036394475.1 Binatia bacterium | reverse complement strand
CCTCCTGTTTTACTGGGACGAGCCGGCCGCCGCGAGCTATTTTTCGCGCCTGCAGAACGAGGCGATTCAATCCGTCGTGGCGGCGCACCCGGACCGCTTCGTCGGCTTCGGCAGCGCGCCGCTGCAGAGCGTGCCGGAGGCGATCGCAATCGCCCGCGAGGCGAAAAAGCTGGGCTTGAAGGGGCTGGAGATCGGCACCGCCGTGGGCGACCGGCAGCTCGACGATCCCCTGTTCGAGCCTTTTTACGCCGAGGCGGAGAAGCTCGACCTGCTCCTCTTCGTCCATCCGACCGAGGACGGCATCGACATGGACGACCCGGTGAACGCGATGCTCGGCAACGTGATCCAGTTTCCCTACCGGACCACGCTGATGATCGAGCGGATGATCTTGAAGGGGCTGTTCGAGAAATATAAAAACTTAAGCCTCTGCCTCGCGCACGGCGGCGGGCTGCTCGCCTACAATATCTGGCGCCTCGACCACGCCTATTCGGCGCGCGCGGAGCTTAGAAAGCACATCGACAAAAAGCCGTCGGAATATCTCCGGCGGTTTTACTTCGACACGATCCTCCACTCGGCCGGCGCGCTCGAGTATCTCATCTCGGTCGTCGGCGCGGAGCGCCTGGTGATCGGCACCGACTACCCCATGCTGATGGGCGACTTCACGCCGGTCGAGCGCGTCCTGCAATTGAATATCTCGGATGAGGAGCGCGGTCGAATACTCGGCGGCAACGCGGCGGCGGCTTTGAAACTGGACCGGCGATAGGCATGAGGAAAAAATGAAAAGAATGTGCATGAACCAAGGAGGGTCGTATGGGCGAGAACGAATCGTCGCGTTTCAACCGGCGCGATTTTCTGGCTCCGGCCGGCGCGGCCGCGGCGGCGCCGGCGGCCGGACCCGTATTGGCGCAATCCGAGAAGAAGGGAGCAGCCGTGGCTAAAGGACCGATCGTCTGGCTCGACATGGACCAGAAAGAGATCGACGACGCCTACGACCAGAGCGTGTGGGCGCCCAACCAGGGCGAGATCAGAAAGCGCCGCATCGCGGCGTGCGAGCGGGCGCTCGCGCGGCTCGGCCCGCCCCGGCGCGCCGCCTACGGCCCGACCGAGATCGAGAAGCTCGACATCTATACGACCAACCGGCCCAACGCGCCGGTGCGCGTCTTCATCCACGGCGGCGCGTGGAAGAACGGCGCGGCGAAAGAGTCGGCCTACATGGCCGAGATGTACCTCGCTGCCGGCGCGCACTTCGTCGTGCCCGACTTCGCCCCGGTAACGGACCTGGGCGGGAGCCTTCTCGCCATGGCCGACCAGGTGCGGCGCGCCGTCGCCTGGGTGGGGAAGAACGCGGCGAGCTTCGGCGGCGACCCCGACCGCATCTACCTCGCGGGCCATTCCTCGGGCGCGCACCTGGGCGGCGTCGTGACGATCACCGACTGGAAAGACTACGGCCTGCCGCGCGACCTGCTCAAGGGCGCGCTGCTGGTGAGCGGCATGTACGATCTCAAACCGGTGCGCCTCTCCAAGCGGAGCCTGTACGTCAAGTTCGACGACGAGACGGAGCAAAAGCTCAGCACGCAGCGCCACCTCGACAAGATCGGCCCGCCGCTCATCGTCGCGCACGGCACGCTCGAGACGCCGGAGTTCCGGCGCCAGACGCGCGACTTCGCCGCGGCGGTCAAGGCCGCGGGCAAGCCGATCGAGTTCTTCGTCGGCGAGGGCTACAACCACTTCGAGATGCAGGAGACCATGGCGAACCCCTTCGGCCTCGGCGGCCGCGCCGCGCTGGAGCAGATGGGGCTCAAGATAGGGGTGTGAAAGGGCGTTCCGCCGAGTCGGAGGGGACATGCGCACGAAGGCGTTGCTGGCGGTCTTTTTGCTCTTTGTTCCGGCGCTGGCTTATTATTTCGGGAGCGTCATCCGGGACAATTACGACACCCAGTGGAGCGCGCTCCTCGAGGAGCAATTCGGCGACAAGGCCGGGGAAGTCAACGAGCGCTTTCACTTCGCGGATTTTTGCGCCGATCCGAGCCAGCGCGACGCTCTCAAGGCACAATGCGCGATCCACGAGTCGGCGCTCTTCATGAAGCGGTCGTCGGCCGCCGCGGTGGAGGGCGGCTTCCTGCTCTTCGCGCTGATCGGCGCCGGCGGCTACCTCGCGCGCTTTAACCGCAAATTGCTCTTGTACCTGTTCCGGCCGGGCCTCTACCTCACGGTCCTCGCCGCGCTCGCCCTGGTCATGCTGCACGCCTCGCTCGCGACCGGGACCCTCTACACGATCAATAATTTCTACGTCGGGAGCGTTTTTCTGACGCTGGTCGTCTGCGCCGTGGCTTTCGCCGGAATCCTCGGCTGCGTGGCCATCATCCGCAGCACGATTGTCGTCTTTCTCCCGGTTCCCTGGAGGGTCTTCGGAAAAAAGCTCGCGGCGGGCGAGCAGCCGGAGCTCGACAAGACCCTTCGCGATCTCGCGAGCCGGGTCGGCGTCGCGCCGCCGGATCACATCGTGGCCGGGTTCGACGCCAATTTTTTCGTCACCGATTCCAGGCTGGAGTGCCACGATCGCAGGCTCTGGGGGCGCACGCTCTATCTCTCCCTGCCTCTTTGCCGGATCTTGTCGCGCGACGAGCTGCTGGGCGTTCTCGGCCACGAGCTTGGCCACTTCAAGGGGCTCGATACGCAGTTCGGCCGCAAGTTTTCTCCCATCTATCGCCTCGCGGGGGAATGCCTCTCTGCCTTGGACCGGCAGGCGCACGGGAGCATCGCGATCGCGCTGTTTCCCGCTTACTATTGCCTGTCCTATTTTTTGGAGTCCTTTTCCCTGGCCGAGAGCAAATTGAGCCGGGAGCGCGAGCTGTCGGCCGACCGGGTCGGCGCCGATCTGGTGGGCGAAGCGAGCTGCGGCACGGCTTTGATGAAGATTCACGCCTTCCAGGACTTTTGGGAATGGTTCCGCCAGGGTCTCCGCGAATCCCTGGCCGCGGACCAGCCGTTTACCAACGCGAGCCGCATGTTCGCCGAGGGGGTCAAAGTGAGCTGGCGGGAAGGCGCCTTCGACGGGCTGGAAGAGCGGGACACGCCGCATCCCACCAACAGCCACCCCACGCTGAAAGTCCGGCTGGAAGCGCTGAGCTTGAAGGCCCCGATGCTCGTCGCGGAAGGGCTGGTGGCTTTGCCGGATCGGCCGGCCGTCGAGCTGATCGCGCACTACGAACAGATCGAAGAAGAGCTCACGGCGATCAAGTGCAAGTCGATGATCCAGGCGCACGAGGTGGCGGCCGAAAAAACCTGTCCCGCCTGCTACCGGAAAAATCCGTTCAAGGCCGCGCTGTGCGAGTGCGGCTTTAATTTTCTGCGGATGCCGGTGGGGTAGTCTCGGTCTTGCCTCCCGCCTGCCGCCTTGATAAGTTTTCGGCCCTATGGCCAAAAAAACTTCCAATCGTTTTCGCGAGCTCTTAAAATCTCCCGAGCTTCTGGTCATGCCCGGCGGCTTCAGCCCGCTGCACGCGCGCATGGCCGAGGCGCTGGGCTACCAGGCGTTTTTCCTCGCCGGGTCGCAGGTCGCGGCCTATCTCTACGGCTACCCCGACGTCGGCCTCATCGGTCTCGGCGAGATGGTCGAGGCGGCGCGGCGCATGGCGGCGGGCTCCAACATCGCGGTCTTCGCCGACGCCGACACCGGCTACGGCAACGCGGTCAACGTCTATCACACGGTCGAGCAATACATCCGCGCGGGCGCGGCCGCCCTCCACATCGAGGACCAGGAGGCGCCGAAAAAATCGGGCACGCTGGCCGGGCGTCGCTGCATCTCCGTCGAAGAGGCGATCGGCAAGTACAAAGCGGCCGTCGCGGCGCGGAACGAATTGGACCCGGATTTCGTCGTCGTCGCGCGCTGCGACTCGATCGGCTCGGAGCACGGGAGCTTCGAGAGCGCCATCGAGCGCTCCATCGCCTACGTCGAAGAGGCGGGCGTGGACGCCGTCTGGGTGAACACGCTCCGCTCGCGGGAGGAGATCCATGAGGCGTGCCGGCGGATTCCCGCGCCGGTGATCGCGCCGTACTACGGCCCGCCGCCCTCGCCGACGCTGGAGGAATTTAAAAATCTCGGCGCGGCGGCCGTGCTGTTCCCGAGCCTCACGACCGCCAACGGGCTGCAGGCGACCTGGGAATTGATGCACGAGTTCAAAGAAAAAGGCCCGGCGGCGCTGGAGGAATGGAACGCGCGCGCGCAGAAGAGCAAATGGGGCGTCGTCCCCCGCGCCACCGAGCCGCTGATCGGCATCGGGAAGATCAGAAAAATAGAAGACGAATTCATCCCCGAGTCGCTGCAGAGGGACTACGACAAGACCTTCGGGCATAAGAAGCACTAAAAATATCCTTCTATGAAGATCCTGGTTGATATGGACGGCGTGATCGCCGACTTCGAGGGAAAATTTTTGGCGGATTGGAGAAAAACATATCCCGACAGGCACTATATCCCCGTCGAAGAAAGAGTTACCTTCTACGTTACCGACCAGTATCCGTTCGAAATCAGAAATCTTGTGGAATCGATCTATCATTCTCCGGGATTCTATCGTTCTCTTGCGCCTATTCCTGGAGCCCTCGATGCACTGCGGGAGTTGAGGAAGCTGGGGCAGGAAGTTTTTATCTGCACTAGTCCTTTGTCGAACTACGAAAATTGCATTCTCGAGAAGTACCAGTGGGTCGAACATTATCTCGGAAGGGAGTGGGTCCAGCGGGTGATTTTGACGAAAGATAAAACCATCATCTCGGGGGATATTTTAGTAGATGACAGACCCTATGTGAGGGGAGTAGAAACGCCGCGATGGGAACACGTGTTATATGACCAGCCTTACAATAGAAGTGAAGCATCGAAAAAGAGGTTGACTTGGGAGAATTGGAGGACGGTATTGCCTGTCAGCGATGCTGCCGGCTGATTTCACATAAAATTTTTATTTCACTGTTGTGCCCCGCCTTTGATTCCGGCAAACTCATGTCGTGAGCCAACCCGCTCCAAAGCTCCCGGAAGAACCGCCGCGCACCACCTACATCTCCAAACGCCGCCGGCTCGCTCCGCCGCGCCCCATGACGGGACGGGAGAAGCGCTGGCTCGATCCGAATAGAGGGCTCTTCAAGATTTTCGAGCGCGGGATCGACCGGTTTGTCTCGCGCTACGTCTTTCCGCATCTTCTCGGCCTGTGGCATCCGTACACGTGGCTTCTCCCCCGGCGGTTTTGTCTGGGGGAGATCGCGCTCTTCCCGGAAGGCTGGCCGAAGGATCTGCCGCTTCTCAGGGTTCTGCTGCTCTCGGACATTCACACGGGGATGTTTTTAAAGCCCGAGATCGTCGCGGACATCGTCGATTCTTTGATGGAGCTCGAGCCCGATCTCGTCGCCGTCGCCGGCGACGCGGTGACCGCGCGGGCGAGCGACCTGAACGGCTTCATGGCCGCGCTGGCGCCGCTGGCCGAGGCGCCGCTCGGCGCGTGGTATTGCCACGGCAACCACGACTATTTCAGCGACGACGCGGAAAAAATCCGCGAGCGCTTCGACTCGATCGGCATCGCGACGCTTAAAAACGAGTCGGTCGTCCTGTCCCACGGCCGCGGCAAGCTCGTCCTCGGCGGCATCGACGATCTCATTCTCGGCCGGCCCGATTGGGAGCGGCTGCTCTCCACGCACGGCGCGCCGCACCTTCTCCTGGCGCATCACCCGGACTTCTTCTACCAGGCCGCGGCGCGCGGCGTGCCGCTCACGCTGTCGGGCCACACGCACGGCGGGCAGATCCGCTTCAGGGGCGGCCCGCCGATCCTGCGCCAGAGCCGGTTTTGCCTCGACGAAGGCGCCTACGCGTTTCATTCTTCCCTGCTGGTCGTCTCGCGCGGCCTCGGCAGCGTCGGTCTCCCGTGGCGCTATGGCGCCGACCCGGAGGCGGTGCTGATCGAGATACAGGCGGTAGGCGGTAGAACAGGCAGTCGGCAGTAGGAAGACGAAAAAAAGTAAACTACTCGTCCTTCATACAATAAAAAGCCATGGAGCGGTAGGAACAAAGACAATCCAAGCTCCTCCCGGTCCCCGTCAAAAATATCCTCCTTGATGAAATAAAGCTCCTATGCTAAATGGACGCGGCTATGAGGCCTATTCGTTTAGCATTCATTGCCGGATTGTTTTGTTTGCTGGCCACGTCCGCGCGCGCCGCCGGGCCGGCCGAGCATCTGATGCCGTGGCTGGAGCAGATGCGCCTCTTGTTGTCCGATCCGGCGCTTATGGCGGACGGCCATGAGAGAGAACGCGAAAACCGCATTCGCGACGCCGGTATGGCTTTCCTGGATGTCGACGAGACCACCAGGCGGGTCCTCCGCGACCACCTGGGCAGTCTAAACGCCGCTCAACAGAAGGAATTTGCCCAGCTGTTTACCGTTCTGTTAGGGAGGATGACTACGCCCCTGCCTCCCCACGGCGATGAATGGGCCAAGGCGGCCCTCGACCGCGAGACGATCGACGGTGAATTCGCCGTCGTCGAAGCTCACTTCATCCTAAGGGTACAGAGGGATGTTCCCATGACCTACAGACTCCGTCTGGTCGATGGGAAATGGAAACTGTACGACTGGGGTGCATTGGGAACGAGCTTTATTGTCAATTCTCGCGCCCAGGTCAATAAGGTGATGCGCCTCTCGTCGTTCGACGGGCTGATCAAAGTCATGCGCGAGCAGAAAGAAAAAATCGACAAACGGTGGGTTGAAAAGTAAGCGACTAAAACCTAGCCGTCTTTTCCCTTCCTGTCCCGGTGCTACACTGGTCCTGATCCTCTTTCGGAGGGGCTATGGCCCGGGAGCATCTCGCGACTTATTTGAACGATCATCTGGCGGGCTCGATGGCGGCGCTGGAGCACTTGCGCGACCTCGAGCAAACCGCGCCCGCCATGGCGCCGGCGCTGGCCGAGCTCAGGTGCGATATCGAATCGGACCGTAAGGCGCTCGAATCGCTCATTCATCGCCTGGGACTCACAGAGAGCCGCGCGCGGCAGGCCGGCGCCTGGCTGGCGGAAAAGGCGGCGCGCCTCAAGATGCGCGTCGACGACCGGGCCGGCGGGCCGC
>DASWFA010000349.1:0-8060 GCA_036394475.1 Binatia bacterium | reverse complement strand
GCGCCCGCCGGCCGCCGGTAGTATTTGAGAAAGGCGCGCCCGCCGTCCCAGCCGATCAAAAGCGCCGCGACGACGAGCAGCAGCGCGACCAGGATCATCAGCCCGGAGCCGACGGCCGGGACCGTCCTTCCCGCCGCGAGGTTCGGCAAGTAAACGTTGAAGTAGAGATTGTACGCCGTGACGAGGATCGAGCCGACGGTGGTCACGTACATGAAAATCGTCGGCAGCCCGGCGAAAGCCGTGCTCTTCCCCTGGGAGGCGAGCCAGATCGTCACCAATAGCAGCGAGAGCGCGGCCATGAGCTGGTTGGCGCCGCCGAAGAGCTGCCAGAGGTAAATCCAGGTGCCGGTCATGACCAGAAGGATCGCCAGCGCCACGGAAAAGAGCGAGGCGACGTGCTGGTTTCTCAGCGGCGGCACGACTTCGCCCAGCCACTCGGTCAACGTGACCCGCATGACGCGAAAGATGAGCTGGGTGACGACGAGCACGATCACGATGAAGGCGGCGAAGGCGAGCGACACGGCTTTCTCCATGCCGAGCCCCCACACGCTGATGAAGCCGCCGAGGCCGCTGGCGAAGGTCGCCACCGGCGCGCCTTTGACGCCCACGGTGACGGCCAGGAGCGCGAGCAGCCCGAGGAGAAACTCGGCGAACATCGCGCCCGCGCCGATCGGCAGCATGTCGGCCTCGCTCTCGATCTGCCGCGCGGTGCCGACCGAGCCGAACAGCGAATGCCAGCCCGAGATCGCGCCGCACGCGATCGTGACGAAGAGCATCGGCCAGAGCGGCATGACGCCGGCCGGACCGAGCTGGGGGTTCCAGGCGATGAAGGCGGGAATATGAAACTCGGCCACTTCCGGCTTGATGAACGTCCCCAGCGCCGCGCCGGCGAGGCCCAGGATCATCGACGTCGCCGTGATCCAGAAGCCGACGTAGACCACCGGCTGCGCCATGCGCCAGATCGGCAGCACCGAGCCGGCGTAGCAGAAAGCCGAGATGGCGACCGCCCAGAAGAGCAGGCTCGGCATGATTTTGGCCTCGGCGCCCTTGAAGCCGGCGAGCGTGGGATCGAAGTAGGTCACGATGGGCGCGCCGCCGGTGAGCGAGTTGAAAAAACCGTTCAGGCCGGCGAACGCGCCTTCGGTCAGCGGGCCGGCGAGGATCGCGAGGAACGTCACGCCCACCGCGAGCAGCGTGGCCGGCAGGAGCCCGACGCGCCAGCGATAGAGCATCTGCCCCAGCAGGAGCCCCATGACGACCAGGACGATCATGCCGAGATGCGTTTTCGGCTGGGAGTCCATGGTCTGGGCCATGATGCCGACGAAGGCGCCGGCGATGAGCAGCAGGTAGAAAAAGATGAAAAGGAAGAGAATCGTCCGCGTGCGCGGCGAGATCAGCCGGTGCGCCACGGCCGAGAGGCTGTTGCCGTCGTTGCGCACCGAGAGAACGATCGCGCTGTAGTCGCTCGCCCAGCCCATGAAGGAAACCCCGACGATGAGCCAGAGAAAGGCCGGCAGCCAGCCCCACAGGCTGGCGGCGACGATCGCGCCCACGATCGGCCCGGCGGCGGCGATCGATTTAAAATGGTAGCCGAACAGGATGTTGCGGTTGGTCGGCATGAAATCGACGCCGTCCATGTAGAGAACGGCCGGCGTGGCCCTTTTGGGATCGGACCGGATGATGTTGCGGTCGATCCGGCGCGCGTAGCGCGTGTAGGCCAGGTAAACCGTGGCCGCGCCGATGAGGACGGCGATCAAGGCGTTCATGCCGGGTCTCTCCTCCGAAGTCGGAACCGTTGACGGATTCGCGTGGAATCATATACTTTCGCCGAGAGCGCGGCAAGAACGGCGGGAAGGAAACCGGACAGTGAACGATCCAGCGGACAACCTTGGATGGCTCGGTATGAAGGACGAGGACCTGGAGCGGCTGCTGGTGGAGCGCTGGCTTTTTCGCGGCGCCCTGCTCGGCCTGACGCTGGCCGCCGCGATCCTGGCGACCTACCTGGGAATGCAGGGGGCCGGCGCCTTCTGGGACCGGGCGGCGATCGGCGCCCTGGTCGGCCTTATGTTTTCAGCCGCGGCCGGCGCGTTCGTCCTGAGAAGCCGGGACATCCGCATCCACCGCGAGCTCCGGCGGCGGCGCGCGGCGCATAGACTGTAAAAAACTCCGACCGGCCGAGAAGCCGGTCACTTTTTAGGAGCTTCGACGCGCCAGAAATAGAGCGTGTGCTCCCAGCCGGAGGAGTCCTTGAGCTGCTCCGTCTTGACCGGCTTCCAGTCGCCCATGTCGAAGTCGTGCGAGACGACGCGCGAGCCGGGCTTCATCTGGCTCCAGATATTCGGCCGGAGCATCAGGTTCACCTCGGGGAGCAGGTACATCGTCAGCACCGAGGCGCCCGACAGATCGACGGTGCGGATGTCCTGCTGGCGGATCTCGACCAGCTTTTCCACTCCGGCCTTCTTGATGTTCTCGTGCGATTCCTTGATGCGCTGGGGATCGATCTCGAAGCCGATCGCCTTGACGCCGTACTTCTTCGCCGCGGTGACCACGATCCTGCCGTCGCCGGAGCCCAGGTCGTAAACCACGTCGCCTTTTTTCACCTGGGCGATTTCCAGCATCCGGTCCACCACCTCCTGCGGCGTGGGGACGTAGGGAACGATTTTCTTATCGTCGTTTTGCGCCAGCGCCTCGGAGCCGACCACGGCGCCGCGCTGCCATGAGACGGAGAGGAGCCCGCCGCCCGCCGCCGCGCACAGGAACAGCGCCACCCACAAAAGAGATCCCCTGGTTTTCATCCCGTCGCCCTCCTCGGAGTTTTCCCGCGAATGTTCAAAAAAGCTAGCCGATCGATTCCCATGTGTCAAGGGAGCGGGAGCCGATTGAACGTCTCCTATTCCCCCGCGTCGGAGCGGGACCGCCGCCCCATTTCCTCGATGATGTCTCTGTAGCGCTCCATGATGATCTGGCGCCTGAGCTTCATCGTCGGCGTCACCTCGGCCTTCTCCAGGGAGAAGCCGCGCGGCAGGATGCGGAAGTTGCGCACCGCCTCGAAGGCGGCGAGGCGCTTGTTGGCCGCGCGGATCCTCTCCTTGACCAGCGCCGCGACGCGCGGGTGGGCGGCCGTCTCCTCTTCGCCCCCGAGCGCGAGCCCTTCCTTCGCGGCCCATTCCAGCACCCGCTCCCGGTCGAGCGTCACCAGCGCGACCAGGTGCCGCTCGCCGTCCCCCAGCACCATCGCCTCGCCGATCAGGGGATCGGCCTTGAGAATATTTTCGATCATCTGCGGCGCGACCTTTTTTCCGCCCGAGGTCACGATCAAGTCCTTCTTGCGGTCCGTGATGGTCAAGTAGCCGTCGCCGTCGAGCGCGCCGATGTCGCCGGTCCGAAACCAGCCTTCCGCGTCGATCGCCGCGCGCGTGCTTTCCGGGTCGCGGTAATATCCCTTCATGATATTCGCGCCGCGGAGCTCGATCTCGCCGTCCGCCGCCGTGCGGCACTCGACGCCCGGCAGCGGCGGCCCCACCGTGCCGAACTTGCAGCGCCAGGGCCGGTTGACGTGCGAGACGGTCGCGGACTCGGTGAGCCCGTAGCCCTGCAGGACGAGGATGCCGACCGAATGGAAAAACCGCGCGACCTCCTCGGCGAGCGGCGCGCCGCCCGAGACGCCGAACTTGAGCCGGCCGCCGAACGCGGCCTGAATCCGCCCGTAGACCAGGCGGCCGGCCAGGCGATGAGCCGCCGCGAGGAGCGGGGGAATTTTCTCGCCCGCGGTCTGCCGCCGGCTCCAGCGCGTCCCCACCGACACCGCCCAATGAAAAATCGCGCGGCGAAGCAAGCCCCCCGCCTCGGCCCGCGAGCGGATCCTCTGGTAGGCGTTCTCGTAGATCCGCGGGACGGAGATGAGGATCGTCGGCCGGACTTCGAGCAGGTCCTTGGCGATCGTCTCGATCGAGCGGGCGAAGCCGCAGGTGAGCCCTTGCGCGACGATAAAGAAATGCTCCAGGCGGCCGAGAGAATGAGCGAACGGAAGGAACTGCATCGTAACGTCGTCCGCGGTGCACCGGAGCGCCCGGCCGGCGGCTTCGAGGATGAAAAGGTACTGGCCGTGGGTGGTGAGCACCCCCTTCGGCTCGCCGGTGGTCCCGGAAGTATAGATGATCGTGAGGTCGTCCTGCGGACCGAGGGAGGCGGCCGCCCGCTCGAAGCTGCCGGGATAGGCGAGGCCGTATTCCCGCCCGAGCCGCCGGAGCTCGGCGAGCGAGACCACGGGCGCGGGAGCCGAAAGGTCGTCCGGCGCGCCGCCGTCGATGGCGACGATCCGCCGGACCCCGGCCGGCGCGCCCTCGGGAAAACCGAGTTTTTTTAATTTTTCCGGCGCGTCGACGAACAGCGCCGCCGCGCCCGAGTGCTCGAGAATATGGCCCAGCTGGGCGGCCGTGCTGGACGCATAGACCGGCACGGTCAGCGCGCCGATGCAGAGGTTCGCCCAGTCGATCAGGCACCACTCGACGCGGTTGGCGGAAAAGAGCGCCACCCGGTCGCCCCGCCCGATCCCGAGCGCGAGGAGCCCGAGACCGATCTCGCGCGCGCTCTCGGCCGCCGCGCGCCACGTCATCGCCTCCCACGCGCCGCCGCGCGCGAAACGATAAAGGACGCGCTCGCCGTGGCGCGCGGCCCCGGCGAGGAACATCTCGGCCATGCTGCGGTGGGTCACGCGAAGTAAATTAACTTAGGTCGCCCCGCGAATCAAAGAGATTGGAGAAGCTTTCTTGAAACGCCAACTGCTTTCTGCCATTAGTGGAGCGTGAAGCTCGTCGGTCTGACCGGTGGAATCGCCTGCGGCAAAAGCACCGTCGCGGCGATGCTGCGCGAGCTGGGCGTGAAGATCATCAACGCCGACGACCTAGCGCGCGTGCTCGTCCTCCCCGGAAAAGAGGCCTGGAAAGAGATCGTCGCCGCCTTCGGAACGGAAATCCTCGCCCCCGACAAGACTATCGACCGGGAAAAGCTCAGAAAAATCATCTTCGAGGACGCCGCGGCGAGAGCGCGCCTCGACGCGATCACCCATCCCCGCATCCGCGCCCTGGCGCAGCTGCGCGCCCAGGAGCTGGCGGCCAAGGGGGCGGAAAACATCATCTACGAAGCGCCGCTGCTCTTTGAAAATAACGCGCACTCCTGGCTCCGCCCGGTGATCGTGGTCGCCTGCGACCCCGGCATGCAGCGGCGGCGGCTCAAGGCGCGGGACCGCCTGAGCGACGCCCAGATCGACCAGCACCTCCAGGCCCAGATGCCGCTCGACGAAAAAAGAGCGCTGGCGGATTACGTCATCGAAAACAACGGCGACCTGGACGATACGAAAAGAGCGGTCCGCGAGGTATGGGGCAAGATCGTCAACGATAAGCAGACGGCGGCGCGCTCGTAGGCTTCAAAGCCGCGAGCACTTTACTTGATCCGTTCCAGATAGGTCCCCTCGGACGGGTCGACCCGGACCTTGTCTCCCACCTGAACGAACGGCGGCACCTGGACGGTGACCCCGGTTTCGAGCCTGGCCGGCTTGTAGGATGCGCTGGCCGTGGCGCCCTTGAGGCTGGGCTCGGTATCGACGACCTCGAGATCGACGGTGGACGGCGGGCTGATTCCCACCGGCCTCGACTCGTAGAACTCGATCTCCACGACATGGTTGGGCAGCAGATAGTTGAGCAGGTCGCCGATCTCCTCGGCGGGGAGCGATAACTGCTCGTAGTTCTCGGTGTCCATGAAAGTATGCAGGTCGCCCTCGGCGTAGAGATACTGCATCTTGCGGGTATCCAGCATCGCCTGATCGAGCCGGTCTTCCGAGCGGAACTTTTTCTCCGTCCCGACGCCGGTCTTCAAGTTTTTCATCTTGGTCTGCATGAAGCCGCGCTTGTTGCCGGGCGTCAGGTGGTGGATCGCCGTCACCCGGTACAGGTCGCCCTCGTAAACGATAATCATCCCCGGTCTCAGCTGCGTCGCCTGGATCATGCACAACCCCTCTTCCTTTGAACTACAAACACTATTACATCTACTAAAATCGCGTCCGGGTCAAGGAACCATGGGAGCGGTAGAGCGCGACCGGTTAAGCCGCGTTTAACGCACCGGCGTTCGCAAAAGGCGCCCGCTGCAAGGTATGGGGCCATCGAGCGGGGTCAAGGAACGAGCATAACGAGGCGCCGCCCACTGGAAAGCGCGGGTACCCGCCGGAAGCGACCGAGGCGTACTTGTTTTGTACGCCGCAGGGAGACTGAGGGGCGATGAACGAAGTTAGGCGAAGTTCATTGGCCCTGCTCAGGCGTATAAACCGCGCCAGAGCATCGCGCGAGAAACTCTCTCCACGCCGATCATCAATGCCGCCAGGCGCATATCCACTTTCTCCTTGCGGCTCATGTCGAGCACTTCGTAAAACGAGCGCGTCAAAATATCCTTCAGCCTTTTGTTGATCTCGTCCTCGGTCCAGAAAAAATTCTGCAGGTCCTGCACCCACTCGAAATAGGAGACGATCACGCCGCCGGCGTTGCCGAGGATGTCCGGTATCACGAAGACGCCCTTTTCTCTGAGTATCCGGTCCGCGTCGAGCGTCGTCGGGCCGTTCGCCCCTTCGGCGAGCAGCCGGCATTTGAGGTTTCCGGCGTTGGCGCCGGTGATCTGCATGCCGAGCGCCGCCGGCACGAGGATATCGCATTTCAATTCCAGCAGCTCGGCGTTGCCGACCTTCTGGCCGAGCGCGCAGCCTTCGAGGGTGAGATTTTTCGACCCCCTGGTCACGTGCTCGATGATGCGCTCGATCGGCAGCCCCTTGGGATCGTACAGGCCGCCGGTCCGGTCCGAGACCGCGACGATCTTGACGCCCACGTCCGCCAGCTCCTTGGCCACGACGGAGCCGACGTTGCCGAAGCCCTGGACGGCGGCGGTCGCGCCGCGGAGGTCCAGGTTCAAATGCTTCGCCGCCTCGACGATCACGTAAACCAGGCCCCGGCCGGTGGCCTCTCTCCGCCCCACGGTGCCGCCGATCGCCACCGGCTTGCCGGTCACGACGCCGGGGACCGCGTGGCCCTTGTGCTGGCTGTAGGTGTCCATGATCCAGGCCATCACCTGCTCGTCGGTGCCCATGTCGGGCGCGGGAATATCGACGTCCGGCCCGATGAAGTTGAGAATCTCGGCGGTATAGCGGCGCGTCAGCCCCTGCACCTCGGCGCGCGAGAGCTCCGCCGGGTCGCAGGAGACGCCCCCCTTGGCGCCGCCGAGAGGGAGCCCGGCGAGCGCGCACTTCCAGGTCATCCACATCGCCAGCGCCGAGACCTCGCCCAGATTGACCTCCGGATGGTAGCGGATGCCGCCCTTGAACGGCCCCAGCGTGTCGTTGTGTTGCACGCGATAGCCGGTGAAGACGCGCACGCTGCCGTCGTCCATCCGCACCGGCGCGCTGACGATCAGCGCGCGGTCCGGCCGCTGCAGCCGGGCGGCCACGTTTTTGTCGAGATGCAGCTTCTCGGCGGCGATCTCGAACTGCCGCACCGCCATCTCGTTGGCCGGACTGCGCCACTCAACCGTAGCCATTCTCTCTCCTCCTTAGTTCCTTAGTGCTGGGGACTGAGTGCTGAAAAATGAAACCAGATGCTCGACTCGGTACTCAGCACCCATCACTCGGCACTGATTTATCCCGGCGGCCAGGACATGGGGCGGCCGCCGAGGAGATGGAAATGAATATGAAAAACGGTCTGCCCCGCGGCCGCGCCGCAGTTGAGCACGACGCGAAAGCCGTCCTTCGCGATGCCCTGCTGCTCGGCGAGGCGGTTGGCGACGGAAAAAATATCGCCGACGAGCTCGTGATCGTCCTCCTCCAGCTCGAGCAGCGTCGCGATGTGCTTCACCGGCACGATCAGGATATGGACCGGCGCCTGGGGCCGGACGTCCTTGAAGGCGACGATCGAGTCGTCGCGATAGACGACGTCGCCCTTGATCTTCCCTTCGACGATGCCGCAAAAAAGACAGTCGCTCATCGGCCTACCTCCGCGCCGTTTTCAATCTTCCAGATCTTCCGG
>DASWFA010000348.1:0-3875 GCA_036394475.1 Binatia bacterium | reverse complement strand
AGGGGATGTTGAGCTGGGCCATGTCGATCAGCGTGTTGTAGCCCATCTTGCGCGCGGTCAGCGTGAACGGCGGCGTGATGATCGTGGCCGCCACGCTCTTCGACTGCAGCGCCACGACGCGCGCCGTCTGCGCGCCGATCTGCAGCAGCGTAACGTCCTTCTCGGGATTGAGCCCGACCTTGGCGAGCGCCATCTTGACGCTCAAGTCCGTCGCGCTGCCGAAGCGGCTGATGGCGATTTTCGCCCCCTTCAGCTGCTCGACCGTTTTGATTTCCGGCAGCGACACCAGGCTGTAGGGGAAGGTGTTGAGGAAGCTGGCGAAGATCGCCACGTCCACCCCGGCGACGCTGGCGCCGACGGAAGCGGAGCCGTCCGCCTGGGTGATCGGCACGTCGCCTCCGACCATGGCTTGAATGCCGAGCGACCCGCCGGCCATGAAGATCAGCGACACGTCGAGGCCGTTCTTGCGGAAGATCCCGGCCTGCTGGGCGATGATGACCACCGCCTGATACGGGCTGGTCGCGGTGTACGACAGGTTGAGCTTTTTGAGCTGCGCGTCGGCGCCGGCGGCCGGGAGCAGGAAAAGGGCTGAAGCGAAAATCAAATGGATGAACCGCCGCCGGGTTTTCATGGCTTCTCCTTTTCGTCCAGCTCGTAGACCAGCGCGGACTTGATCGCCGCGTCGATCTGACCGGCCATCGGGTTGCGCATCTCCTCGCCGATGTGCGCCATGGCGCCGAGCGTCCGGCCGATGATGGCGAACGCCTTGGACATCGCCCACGGCAGCCCCAGGTCCGACGCCACCGCGGCGATCGCTCCGGTGACGTTCACCGGCAGGCGGCGCCCGCGGCGCGCCTCCGCCGCCGCGGCGATCTTTTGCAATAGATCCGAATAGCGGCCGTAAACTTCCGTCTCGCGCGCGATCTGAAACAGGCGGTCGGCGCGCGGGTCGCCTTCGGCGTGCGTGCGGTGGCCGATGCCGGGGATGCGCTGCTTTCTCTCTTCGTACTGCCCGGCCACGGTCGCCGCGACGGCGTCGAGATCGGCCGTATGAATGCCCGGCGGCAGCGCCTCCTGGAGCATGCGCGCGCACCATTCGGAGGAGCCCAGGTGGACGCTGCCGGCGCCGAGAATGGCGGTCGCCACCGCGGCCTGGATCGCCTCCGGCGCGGTGTGGTAGGTGAGGCGCGCGGCGATCACGCTCGAGACCATGCCGTGCTCGACCAGGATGGTGAGCAGCGCGTCGACCATGCGGGTCTGGCCCGCGGTCGGCATGCGGCCGGCCAGCATCAGGTAGGTCATCTGGCCGAAGGTGATGTTGCCGACCAGCTCTTCGGTCAAGTCGCGGCCCCGGACGAGAATCCGGTGCAGCTCGGCCTTGCCGAGGCCGGTGACGATTTTCGGCGGCTCGCCCATGGCAACCTCCTGGAAGTTTCGAGTTTCAGGTTTATAGTTTCGAGATGAAGCCGTGTCTTGAAACCCGAAGCCATCTTTGTTGCAGACATACGAGAAGGTGCCATTGCTGTCAAGCTGCATCTTCCCGGATGCGCCGCCGCGAACGCCGAAGCGAAGCTATTGCGGCCGGGGACTGGTTCAAGCTAAAGTTCATTGGGGCAAACGGCGGGGCGCAGGCTTCCGGCAGGCGGGACTGGACCCATCGGGTAGATTCGAACATGGAGGTTTTATGTCTCTACTACGCTGTCTGACGATCACGGCGAAAGAGCCGGTCCGGCTGGCGGATTTTTATCGCGAGGTGTTCGAGCTGAGCACCGTCGCGGAAAGCGACTCCCTGGTCCGCCTCTCCGACGGGGTTTTCACCCTCGCCCTGCTGAAGCATCAAGGCGAGGCCAAGCCGGGCATTCATGCCAGCGGCTTCGAGGTGGAAAACATGGAGGACGTCGAGAAGCGAGCCGAGAAGGGGGACAAGCCCTCCGCTCCCTACAGCGAGCGCCAGATCGCCGATCCGGACGGCAACCTGATCGACCTGTCGCGCCGGAGCTTCGGCGCGGCGCAAAAAAAGAGCCAGTTTCCGATCCGCCACCTGGCGCTCTATACCGCCGATCCGAAGCGGCTGTCGAATTTTTACGGCGACGTGCTCCGGATGAACGAGGTCGCCTATTCGGACCGCTCGTCGATCTTCGTCTCGGACGGCTACTTCAACGTCGCTCTGCTCTACCAGCGCGTCGGCGAGGAAAAAAACGGCTTCAACCATTTCGGCTTCCACGTGCAGGACCTGGAGGAGATGCGCGACCGCGCCGAGAAGTCCGGCGTCAAACGCGGCGCCAAGCGGCCCGACCGGATTCCCTTCGCGGAATATCGGCTGCACGATCCCGAAGGAAACGGGATCGATATCTCGGTAAAAGGATGGAAAACTTGAGCATGGTGCGAAAAGGGTTTTTCATGCTTCGACGGGCTCAGCATGAACGGAAAATAATTCACGGTTGTCCCGTTCGCCCTGAGCCTTGTCGAAGGGCGAGGGGCTGTTTCACGACGTTGTTGACGCTCCTTTTCTCCCTCTTAATTTCTTATCCCGTTCTTGCCGCCGACAAGGTCGTCGCCGACTTCGGCGGCGTGTCGGGCTTTCAGAGCGCCTCGTGGGTGGCGAAGGATCTGAAGCTCTTCGAAAAATACGGCATCAACGCGGACCTGGTGATGATCACCGGCGGCGCGCGCTCGGTGGCGGCGCTGCTCGGCGGCAGCACGCAGTTCGCCACCGGCTCGGGCACCGCGCCGCTGCAGGCCTACGCGCGCGGCTCCGATGTGGCGATCCTCGCCGCGTCGTACAATAAATTTCCCTACGCGGTCGTGGTCAAGCCGGAAATCCGCTCGCCCAAAGACCTGCGCGGGAAGAAAATCGGCATCCTGAATTTCGGCGGCTCCAACGACATCGCGCTCCAGCTCGCGCTCAAGGAGTGGGGCTTGAAGCAGCAGGAGGTGAGCGTGGTCGTCGGCGGCGACGCGCCCACGCGGCTGCTCTCGCTCACCGTCGGCAACCTCGACGCGACGATCCTCTCGCCGCCGCACCTCACCAAGGCGATCAAGGCGGGCTACCGGATGCTCGCCGACATGGGCGAGATGCGGGCCAATTTTTCCCAGTCCACCCTCTATGTCCGGCGCGGCTACATGCGCGAGAACCGCGACCTGGTCAAGCGCTTCCTCAAGGCCTATTCCGAAGCGGTCCGCGTGATCAAGACCGACCGCGAGCGGACGATCAAAGTCTTCGCGCAGCGGATGCGGCTCGACGACCGGGAGATCCTGAACGACACCTATGCCTATTTCGCGCCGCGGTTTTCCTTCCCGCCGCGCGTCGATATGCAGGGGATCAAGGACACGCTCGATTTTTATGCCGAGACGAGCCCCGAGCTGAGGAACCGCAAGCCGGAAGAATTCGTCGACCACGCGCTGCTCGACGAATTGGAGAGGGAAGGTTTTTTCAAATCCCTGGGGTCGTGAGCCTATCTCTTTAGCTCTTCGTTGGCCTTTTTCGCGAAGCTCCAGTCGGCGACGTCGGAGACGGCGGCGGCCGCCTTGCTCTTTCGCCCTTCCTGCACCAGCTGGATCACGTTGCGCATGTTCTCCTCCGGCGCGATTCCCGTCCGGCTGTACATTCCCGTGATGTCCCGGTAGATGCCGTCTCGAACCTGCGGGTCTTTGACGCCCCAGCTCTTTTCCATGAGCGACAGGATATCGGCCTTGCGGGTATGGATATAATCGACGCTCTTCAAGAGCGCCCGGATCATCCCGATCATCTCCGCCGGCGACTCCCGCATCTTGTCCACGTGGGTGGCGAGCCCGCCGAGAGGAATCCTCATGACGTCGTTGAACGACACGATCTCGTTGAAGCCTCTCTGCCGGCCGACCTTGTTGAACGGCGG
>DASWFA010000347.1:0-5311 GCA_036394475.1 Binatia bacterium | reverse complement strand
GCCGCCAGCCGATCGCCGTCAATTTTTCGAGCTGGGGCTCGTCGAGCGGAACCGGCCGCATGCCGGCCGCGAGCGCCTGCTCGAACCAGAGCACCAGCCCTTCGTCGAAGACCGCGTCGATCGTCCCGGCCGCGAGCGCGTCGAGCCGTCTTTTATCTCCCGGCCCGCCGTTCAATTGCAGGCTGCCGCCCCACGATTCCAGATCGGCCAGCGTGAAGCCGTAGGCGGCGAGCGTCTGGTCGACGAGCACGCGCGTCGAGTGCGCGCGGTCCTCGCGGATCGAGAGGCGGAGCGGGTAGCGCTTTTCCCTGATCTCGGCCAGAGAGTTCAGCCCGGTGCGCGGATGGAGGACGTAGACGAAGCGGTCCCACGACGGATAGACGGCGAGGACGCGCACCGGGAGCGGCTCGGGGAAGAGCCCGGTGCCGCGGTAGGCCTGGGTCAGAAAGCCGGAGGGGTTCACCATCGACATCTCCAGGTCGCCGCCGCAGACCGCGTGGGCGAGGTGGGGCGAGCCGGTCGCCATGCGGAGCCAGGGGCGGTAGTTTTCCCCCGAGCCGCTGCCGACCGCGATCATCATGTCGCGGTTGCCGTAGTAGGGCGTGGCCGGGTCGCCGGCGATCTGAAGGCCGATCTCCCAGAGTAGCTTGCAGCGCTGAAAGTTCGCGCCTCGCGGCAGCGGCTCCATAGATTACCTCGATTCAAAATTCAATTTACGGCGCGACGGTGCCCGGCTTCTGCGGCGTTGTGCCGTCCAGCTCGGCCGAGATGTCGCCGTAGATGCCGTAGGGGTTCTTCACGGTCTTCCGGTACTCCTCCGGCGGCACGTTGCAGTAGACCTCCAGCATGTTGCCGTCGGGATCGTAGAAATAGATGCTCTTGGTGATGCCGTGGAAGACGACCTGGCGGAGCTTCACGTCGTTCGCCTTGAAGATGCGGTAGGCTTCCTGCAAATCGGCGAAAGATTCCAGCTCGTAGGCGACGTGCTCCATGCCGATGTCCTCCGCTTCGGGCGTCCGCGCGCCCTCGGGCGCCTGGCGGATCGCCAGCATGTGATGGTTCGCCTGCACGTCGGGGCTGAAGAAGAGCATCCCGACCTTGGGCGCCTCGCCGACGACCGGCAGCCCCAGGACTTCGGTAAAGAAGCGCTTCGAGCGTTCGAGTTCTTTTACCTTCAGCACCAGATGGCCGGTCCGTTTGATCTTGATCGCCATGTTCGCCCTCCTGTCCGACTTTTCAACAACGCTCAAAAGAAACCGTCGCCGCCCGCCGGAGCTCCTCTCCGGGCCGATGCGATGGGCCTGTGCTACGCTTAGCGATTACACGCTTGAAGCTCCACGCTCGACGCATCGGCCCTCCGAGAAGCCTCCGGCGGGGGCGGCCAACCCCAATTATCCTTCCACGCCGCAAATCGAAATCGCCGTCATGGCGTAAACTTTCGCTACGGTGACGAGGTCGGAGATCTTCATCGCCCGGTTGCCCGCGCCGCTGTAGGGGTCGCGCTGGCGCGGCGGGCCGTAGCAGACCGAGGGGATGCCGACTTCGTTGAAAACGTTCAGGTCGCGCCACATGCTGACCTCCGCCGACGGCGGCAGCGGCGGCTCGGCCCCGAAGACGTAGCGGTGCGCCTCTTCGATGCCGGCGATGAGCGGGCCGGCGTTCTGGGCGACGTAGCCGCGCGAGTATTGAAACGCGGAGACCTCGCAGTCGAAGCCGAGGGCGCGGACGACCCGCTCGACGTCTTTCTTGACCGCCTCGGGCTTCTTGCCGGGGACGATCCGGATGTCCATGTAAATGTCGCAGTAGGGGCTCGCCTGGCTCGCGCCGGTGGTGCCGCCCTTGCCGCGCACGTTCATGATCTGCGCCTTGGGCTCGATCGTTCCCCCTTCGAACTTCAGGGTCTCTTTTTTCTGGTACTCGACGGCCCACGCCTCGAGCGCGAGGACCGCAGTCGCGCCCTTGACGAAGGCGTTGGGGTTTTCCTGGACCGACGCGCCGCGCTCGTAGCGGGGCGTGTAGACTTCCCGCCCCTTGACGCGGATCTTGAGCCACACCGCGCCGCACTCGGCGCGCACGATGCCGAAGCCCGAGGTCTCGCCGACCAGCGCGTAGTCCGCGGTGACGCCGCGGTCGACCGCCCACTTGCTGCCGAAGCCCTCGCCCGGATTGCCGATGCCCTGAAACTCGTCGACCGACGGCCCGCCGGTCTCGGAGGCGACCGCGGTGATGGTGAGATCGCCCTTCAATTTGATGCCGGCGCGCTTGAGCGCGCGCGCCGCGACCATGAAGGCGCAGAGCTGCGCCTTGTCGTTGATCACGCCCTTGCCGAAGATCAGCTCGCCCTCGACCCAGCCGGTCTCGATTTTTTTCTCGGCTTCCGTGGCTTCCGGGCTCAATTCGGGCCCGACGTCCATGTGCGCGTTCCAGATCAGGCTCGAGCCGCCGCCGCTTCCCGGGATCGTCGCCACGGCGTTGACGCTCTCCTGGGTGATGAACTGGAGCTCGCCGCGGATGCCGCACTGGGCGAGCCAGGCGAGCACCGCGTCGCCGACCTTTTTCTCCTTGCCGTGCGGGCTCGGTATGTTGCCGAGCGTGAGACAGAGATCGACGAGGTCCTTGCGGTCCGCTTCGATGGCTGCGAGCAGGTTGTCGTACGTTTGGCTTTTTTGCATAAAAAAGAAATCCTCCCTCGGACGGAACTTACTTGGCTCCGCGCGATTCGTCAAATGGGCGGGCAAAGAGATCTCGGAGAGACCCTTCAAGCGGACCAAGAACGCCGCGCCGCCCCCTTGCCACGCAGCGGTCCATGGATTATGTTGCCTCGGGAAAGCAAAATCAACGATCGCTCAAGGAGTCGTTTAGATGAGCAAAGCAGCCAAACCGGCGATGTCCGCCGAGAAGCCGCGCCCCGAGTACGGGTCGGACGTGATCGTCGACATGATGAAGGCCTTCGAGATCGAGTACATCGCGCTCAATCCCGGCGCGACGTTTCGCGGCCTGCACGATTCTCTCGTCAACTACGGCGGCGACCATATGCCGAAGATGATCCTCTGCCAGCACGAGGAGATCGCCGTCGCGGTGGCGCACGGCTACGCGCGCGCCAAGGGCAAGGCGATGGCCGCGGCGGTGCACAACATCGTCGGGCTCCAGCACGCGTCGATGGCGATCTACAACGCCTGGTGCGACCGCCTCCCGGTGATCGTGATGGGCGGCACCGGGCCGATGGACACGGCGCTCCGCCGCCCCTGGATCGACTGGGTGCACACGGCTCTGGTGCAGGGAAATCTCGTCCGCGACTTCGTCAAGTGGGACGACCAGCCCGGCAGCGTCGAGGCGGTGCCCGACGCGTTCATCCGCGCCTACCGGCTGGCGACGACCGATCCCATGGGGCCGGTCTATCTCTGCTGGGACAGCGAGGTGCAGGAGAAAAAGCTCGACGGCGAGGTGCCGATGCCGTCGCTCGACCGCTATCCCGCGCCGCTGCCGATGCAGGCGCCCGAGGAGGGATTCGAAAAAACGATCCGCTGGCTGCTCGACGCCAAGGCGCCGGTCGTCGTCGCCGACTGGGTCGGCAGGAAAGAGGCGGGCTTCCAGGGGCTCCTCGACCTGGCCGAGCTTCTGGCGATCCCCGTCCTCGACCAGCAGGGCCGCCTCAACTTCCCGGTCAAGCATCCGCTCAATTTAACCGGCGCGGCGGAAAAAGTTTTGAGCCAGACCGACCTGCTGCTGGTCCTCGACGTGCCCGACTTCGAAGGCTCGGTGACCCAGCGGGCGCAGGAGGCGGGGCGGCGCCGGCCGATCCCGCTGCTCTCGTCCTCGGCCCGGGTCGTCAGCGTCGGCCTGGACGATCTCCTGGTCCGTTCCTGGTCCCACGACTTCAACAAGCTCCGCGAGGTCGATCTCTCGATCCTGGCCGACACCTCCGCTTTTCTCCCCGAGCTCGTGCGGCGGCTCAAAGGCGAGAAGGAGAAGCTCAAGAAAATATCCGGCGAGATCGATAAGCGGCGCGAGCGCTGGGCGAAGCTCCACGCCGAGAAGGAAGAAAAGCTCGCCGGCGAGGCGCGCTCCAAGTGGGACGAGAAGCCGATCGCGACGGGCCGGCTCTATACGGAAATCGCCGAGGCGGTGAAGAACGAGGACTGGGTGCTCACCAACGGGACTTCCTCCGGCAAGGAAGGCCTCTTCATGCCGGCGACCAAGTTCAACCAGATCCTCGGCAAATACAAAGGCGGCGGCCTGGGCTACGGCCTCCCGGCCTCGCTCGGCGCGGCGCTGGCGCACAAGGGCTCGGGGAAGCTCTGCGTCGACATCCAGCCCGACGGCGATCTCTTGTTCACCATCAGCTCGCTGTGGACCGCGGCGCACTACCGGATCCCGCTGCTCATCGTCGTCCTGAGCAACCACTCGTATTACAACGACGAAGAGCACCAGGAGCGGATGGCCGTGCTCCGCAAGCGCCCGGTGGAGAACAAGACCGTCGGCATCCGCATCGAAGACCCGGTCGTCGACTTCGCCGCCAACGCGAAATCGTACGGCGTCTGGTCCACCGGCCCGGTGACCGAGCCGAAGGATCTCGCCAGGGCGCTGAAGGACGCGATCCAAGTCGTGAAGTCGGGCAAGCCCGCGCTCGTCGACGTGGCCGTGCAGATGCGGTAAAGCGCCGCCGCGCCCAATCGGAATTTCGCGGAATTTCGCGTTTGATTTTTCTCTTCCCGGCGTCTTTCGCCGCGCCGGGTGGCGCAGTTTACCCCGGGCGGGGAATTTTCCCCCGCCAATTCAGCCCGTCCCCGAATTGCCCAGCTTTTTCCCCGCGATAGTTTCAATGGATGAGAAGACCGCCCGGTAAACCCCGCCACCGGCGCCGACCCCGCGCGCGCGGCCGCAAAGGCGGCGTCTTACGAGCGATGGGGCTCGGACTCATCACCGGCGCCGCCGACGACGATCCGTCGGCGATCGGCACCTACGCCAGCGCCGGCGCCAAGTTCGGCACGACGATTCTCTGGACGGCGCCGGTGACCTTCCCGATGATGTTCGCGGTCGTTTATCTATCGTCCAAGCTGGGGCAGGTGGCCGGCGAGGGGCTGTTCGCGGTCATTCAGCGCCATTATTCCCGCTGGTTTCTGTACCTGGTCCTGGCGGGCGTGCTTATCGGCAACGTCTTCGAAGCCGCCGCCGACCTCGGCGGCATGGCGGCGGCGCTCAATGTCCTCATCCCGGCGCCCATCGGCTGGATCGTCGTTCCGGTCACGCTCTCCATTCTCGCGCTGCAGCTCTGGGGCTCGTACGTTCTCATCCGAAATATATTCCGCTG
>DASWFA010000346.1:0-2209 GCA_036394475.1 Binatia bacterium | reverse complement strand
AGCCGCCGCCGGCAGCGCGTCACATGGTCCTGAAACCGCCGCCACAGGCTGAGCGAGAGGTCGTCGAGGCGGAGCTGGTTTTCCCTCAGGCGCCGCCGCGGGTCGCTGAGCCTACGGGCGAGGCCGTCCAGGGCTTCGCGCTCGGCTTCGAGCCGGCTTTGGACCGAGCGGAGAAAGCGGCCGGCGATGTCGTGGATCTGGTCGAGCAGGTCCTCCCGGCGCGCCACCACCATCTCGGCGGCGGCGGTGGGCGTCGGCGCGCGGTGGTCGGCGACGAAATCGGCGATGGTGAAATCCACTTCGTGGCCGACGGCCGAGATGACGGGGACCGGCGCGTGGAAAATCGCGCGCGCGACGACCTCTTCGTTGAAGGCCCACAGGTCTTCGAGCGAGCCGCCGCCGCGGCCGACGATCAGCACCTCCACGAGGCCGGAGCGGGAGAGCTCGGCGATGCCCTCGGCGATCTCCGCAGCCGCGCCGTCGCCCTGGACTTTCACCGGCCGTACGATCACCCGGCGCTCGGGAAAACGGTCGTCGAGAATGCACAGCATGTCGCGGAGCGCCGCCCCGTGGAGCGAGGTGACGATGCCGATCGCGCAGGGCAGAAACGGCAGCGGCCTTTTTCTCTCCGGGTCGAACAGCCCCTCGGCGCCGAGGCGCTTTTTGAGCTGCTCGAAGGCGAGATAGAGCGCGCCCTGCCCGCGCGGCTCCATGATCTCGACGTAGAGCTGCAGGTCGCCGCGGGCGGCGTAGAGGCTCACGCGGCCGAAGCAGAGCGCCTCCATGCCGTCTTCCGGCTGAAAGGCGAGGCCCTGGCCCTGGCGGCGAAACATGACCGCGCTCAACTGGCTCTTGTCGTCCTTGAGGGTGAAGTAGAGGTGTCCCGAAGGCGGGACGCGAAAATTCGATATCTCGCCCACCACCCAGGCCTCATCCAACTGGGTCTCGAGCGCGCCCTTGATGATCTGGCTGAACTCGCTGACGGTGAGAAAGGTCCGGGGCGCAGCGGCGAACAACGGCAGTTCGTTTTCCCTTTTGCTGGCTCCCATGGAGACACTATAAATGAATCAGCCCTCCGGGGGGAGGGCTGATGGACCGCTCAATCGAATCCAGAATCCATTTCTCATTCTGAATTCTATATTCGGCTCCTATTCCGCCTTGTTCTGCAGCACCAGCTGCTTGAAGACGTCCCATCCCTTCAACAACTCGAGCGCGCGCCTGAGCTGCGCGTCGTTCTCGGTGCCCTCGTTGGGCGGCGTCGGCAGGACCGTCTTGCTGTCTTCTTCCTTCTTTTTGTCCGCGTCCTTTTCTCCCTTGGTGTCTTTCTGCGGGTCTTTCTGCTCCAGCTGATTGTTGCGCAGGTGGCCGGGCAGGTTCTCCTCGCGCAGCGTCGGGCGATTCTTGTCGTCCGGCTTCGTCTCGGGGATCACGGTCGGGTTCTCGATCACGATGTCGGGCACGATGCCCGTCGCCTGAATCGAGCGCCCCTTGGGCGTGAAATAGCGCGCGGTCGTGAGCCGGAGCGCCGAGTTGTCGTCGAGCGGCAGGATGGTCTGGACCGATCCCTTGCCGAAGGTCTTGGTCCCCAGGATCACCGCCCGCTTATGGTCCTGCAGCGCGCCCGCGACGATTTCCGATGCGCTGGCGCTGCCGCCGTTCACGAGCACGATGATCGGGAAGTTCGACCAAGTGCCGTCCTTATGGGCGAAGTACTTTTGTTTCTGGCTTTCCAGGCGGCCTTCCGTGTAAACGATCATGCCGTTCTCGAGAAACATATCGGAGACCCGCACCGCCTGGGTCAAAAGCCCGCCCGGGTTGTTGCGCAGATCGAGCACCAGCCCCTTGAGGCCGCCCTTGTCCTGCTTCAAAGTCTCGAGCGCCTTTTGCAGGTCGCGGTCGGTGCGCTCCTGGAACTGGGCCAGGCGGATATAGCCGTAGCCCTCTTCGAGCACGCGGCTCTTCACGCTCTGCACCCGGATCGTGTCGCGCACGAGATTGAAGTTGAGGAGCTCGGGGATGGTTTCGCGCTTGACCGAGATGGTGATCTTGGTGCCCTTGTTGCCGCGCATCTTCTTGACCGCGTCGACCAGCGTCATGTCCTTGGTGTATTCGTCTTCGATCTTGATGATCTGGTCGCCCGCCTTGACGCCCGCCTTGTACGCGGGGGTGTCTTCGATCGGCGAGACGACGGTCAAAACGCCGTTGCGGA
>DASWFA010000345.1:0-4723 GCA_036394475.1 Binatia bacterium | reverse complement strand
CGGCCATCTTGTACATGTCCTCGGTGCCGGCCTTGTCGATGATGTCGATCACGTCGTCGGTGGTGATGATGCCGAGCAGGCGCCCGTCGGCATCGACGATGGGGAGCGCCAGAAGCTCGTATCGGGAGACGAGCCGCGCCGCCTCCTCCTGGCCCATGTCCGCCGCGGCGCGAACCGGATTCGGAATCATCATGTCGGCCAGGGTGCGGCCGGGCGGCGCGATCACCAGATTGCGGAGCGGGACGACGCCGGCGAGCCTGCCGGACTCGTCCACGACGTAAAGGTAGAAAAAAGTTTCCAGCTCGCCGCGCTCGCGGATGGTGTCGATCGCCTGCTGGCTCGTCATCCGCGGCGGCAGCGCGAGGTAGTCCGTCGACATGATCCTGCCGGCCGATCCTTCGGGATAGCTGATCAGCCGGCGGAGTTTTTCGCGCGCGGCGGGCTCGAGCAGCTCGAGAATTTTATCTCTTCGCTCCTCCGGCAGGGCGTCGATGAAGGTGACCGCGTCGTCCGGAACGGCGCGGGAGATCATCCGCGCGATCTTTTCGTCCTCGACGACGGCGAGGATGTCCGGCAGCAGGTCCGGCGGCAGCTCTTTCAGGGTCTTGTCGGCCCGGCGGATCGACAGGAGGAGATCGAAGAGGAACCGGACGTGGTCCGGCGCGAGATCCTTGAAGAGCGGGGCGAGGTCGGCGGGATGGCTCTTGCCGATAAGCCTGACGACGCGCTCCGGCCTGGCGGCGCGAATCAAATCCCGAACGGTCGCATGATCCAAGGCGGAAGGCGGCATGAGGGTTCCCGGCTGCCGTCAGAATAGCAGGGATCGTTTTCTCTGGGAACGCTTCGCTGGAAAAATCCGCTGCGCGCCGTCAGGTGAGAAAATGGATCAGGAGAGTGGCGAGGCCGAGGAAAATCAAGAACCCCATGAAATCGGTGAGCATCGTGTCGAACACGCCGGCGACCGTCGCCGGGTCGAGGCCCAGCCTCCGGAGCGCCGTCGGCACGAGCACGCCGCCGGTCGCGGCCACGAGCATGTTCAGGAACATCGCGAGACCGGCCACCAGCCCCAAGGCGGCGTTACCCTTCCACAGCCAGGCGACGATCCCCAGGACCGTGCCGAAGATCGTTCCTTTGATCAGCCCCAGGCTCCATTCTTTTTTCAGGAGCTGGGAGAGATTGCCCGCCTCGATCTCGCCGAGCGCCATCGAGCGGACCACCACGGTCGCCGTCTGAATGCCCGCGTTGCCGGCCTGTCCGGCGATGATCGGCATGAAGATCGCGAGCGACGGGACCTTGCCGATCGTCGTCTCGAACGCGCTGATCACGGAGGCGGCGGCGAAGGCCCACACCATGTTGAAGCCGAGCCAGGGGACCCGGCGCATGGCGGACTCCCCGAGCGGGCTGAACGCCCGCTCGCGGATGCCCACGCCGGCCATCTTATACATGTCTTCGGTGGTCTCGTCGGCGATGACGTCGATGACGTCGTCCACCGTGATGAGCCCCGCCAGGCGGCCGTCGCTGTCCACGATCGGCAGCGCGAGCAGGTCGTATTTCGAGACGAGCCGCGCCGCTTCTTCCTGGTCCATCGTGACTTCGGCGCGGATCGGGTCGGTGATCATCATGTCGCGGAGCGGCCGGTCCGGCGGCGCGACGACGAGATTGCGAATCGGGACGACGCCGATCAACTTGTCGGCTTCGTCCACGACGTAGAGGTAAAAGAAAGTCTCCAGCTCGCCGCGCTCGCGGATCTTGTCGATCGCCCCCTGGGCCGTGAGCCCGGGGGAGAGCGAGAGCAGGTCGGTGGTCATGATCCTGCCGACCGTGCCTTCGGGATAGCTGATCATTTTATTGAACCCGGCTCTCTGCTCCGGGTCCATGAGGGCGAGGATCTTTTCCTTTCTCTCCTCCGGCAGGGCGGCGATGAAAGAGACGGCGTCGTCGGGGTCGGCGCGCGCGATCACGCGTGCCAGCTTTTCGTCCTCGATCAGCGCGAGGATGTCCGAGAGCAGGTCGGGCGGCAGCTCCTTGAGGGTCTTGGCGGCCTTGCGGGTGGAAAAAAGAACGTCGAACAGCAGGCGCGCCTCGTTCGGCTCCAGGTCCTTGAACAGCGGCGCTACGTCGGAGGGATGGCTTTTACCGATCAGACGCAGAACGCGGTCGGGCGTTCCGGTACGGATCATTTCGCGCACGGTCTCGTGATTCAAAGAAGCCACGCCGCATTCCTTTCACAACCGCCTTGATCCTCCTTCTTAGCCGTTGCCCTGGGGATTTGCAAATGTAATCTTCCGCGGCGGCGGTCCTTACGGGCGGCATGGAAATCTGTTATGGTGAGGCCGAAAATCGCACCCGTCGAAGGACCGCCCGGCGGCTTGTATTCGGCCGCCGAGATGCGGTATCTGTCGCCGGAGGCGACGGTTCAAGGAGGCTTTATGTTCGGACTCGGCGTCCAGGAGCTTTTGATCATTTTGGTGATCGCGCTCGTGCTCTTCGGACCGAGCAAGCTGCCCCAGATCGGCAGCGGGCTCGGCAAAGCGATCCGCGATTTCAAGAAGGGTCTCGGCGGAGAAGAGACGGACGGTTCCAAAGATTCGGCCGCGAAAAAGGAAGACGGCAAGGAATTGCCCCATTGAAGCCCGCGCCCGGGCGCGGGTAAGTCTCAAGGCGGCACTTTTTCGGGGCCGCCGAGCGCGCGCCGCGCGCCGTTGTTTCACCGGACCGGCTCCCGCGGCGACGCGCGGGAAAATCGAACACAAGAGGAGTGTGGGCATGCGGTTTTTGCCGAACGACGAACGGTTTTATGATTTTTTCGAGGCCAGCGCGAAAAAAGTGGTCGAAGGCGCGGTCGGGCTGGAGGGGCTGATCAAGGACTTTCGCGAAGTGGCGGTCCGGGCCAAGGAGATCAAAGACACCGAGCACGAAGGGGACGTCATCACGCACGAAACGATCGAAATGCTCAACCGGACCTTCGTCACGCCGCTGGATCGCGAGGACATCCACGACCTGATTACTTCGCTCGACGACGTGCTCGATTACATCGAGGCCTGCGCCGAGCGCCTCTACCTGTTCAAAATCGGCAAGACCACCGACGAGGCCCGCCTCCTGGCCGGCATCCTGGTCAAGGCGTCGAGAGAAGTCGAGCAGGCCGTCTCCAAGCTGCGCAATCTGAAGGACGGGGACTCCATCATGAAGCACTGCATCGAGATCAACCGGATGGAGAACGAGGGCGACTTCGTCGGCCGCACCGCCGTCGCCAAGCTGTTCGAAGGCGACCCCAATCCGCTCGACGTCATCAAATGGAACGGGATCTACGACACGCTGGAGAATGCCATCGACCGGTGCGAGGATGTCGCCAACGTCCTCGAGGCGATTGTCCTCAAAAACGCTTGACGCCGAATGAAAAAGGCCCGTCTACGTCGTTGCGCGAGCACCGCCTCGCTCGACGTACTGAAAAAAGTACGCCTGCGCTCGCGAATCTTGGCGCGCCTCGCATCCGGGACGTTTTTGGGCAGGCTTAAGAACAGAGTTCGTTAAAGCCTAACGAACACATCTCGCCGCGCTCTTCTTTGCTTTTAACTCGAAACCCGAAACTTGAAACGCGAAACTCTTCTATCTAGTGCGGGCGGTGGCCGTTCTTTTCGTTCGTGCCGACCAGGACGGTGTGGAGGGAGAGCTTGGAGAGCTTGTAGATCTCGTCGATCTTCAGGTTTGTTTCCTCGATAAACGGCTTGAGCCAGAGTTTGGTGCTCCAGCCGAGCCGTCGGGTGACCGGATCGAGGGCTTCGGTGAGGAAGCCGAGAAACGGAGAGGTGCTGGTGAAGTGGTTGACGATGACGATTTTTCCCCCGGGCTTGCATACCCGTTTGGCCTCCTGGATCATGCGGATCGGGTCCGGGACCACGGTCACGACGTGAAAGGCCATCACGTAATCGAAGCTGTCGTCGGGAAATTTCAAGTCGAGGGCGTTCATCTCCTTGACCTTGATATGGGTCCAGTCGTTTTCCAGGATTTTCTCCTGGGCGCGCGCCAGCATGTCGGGGGCCAGATCGATGCCGGTCACTTCGCAGTGGCGCGGATAAGCCGGAAACGAGATGCCGGTGCCGGCGCCGACTTCGAGGACCCGGGCGCCGCGCGGGATGTCCAGCGTCTCGATGACGCTGCGCAAGCGGGAGAAAAAGATCTTGCCGAAGGTTTTATCGTAGAGCGGCGCCAGGTCCGAGTACAGTTTGCTTTCGTGGGCTTCTACCTCGCGCATAGGGCGACCTCAAATGATGCTCGGGTGCGGGGATCAGGCAAAGCGGATTCCGCCGGTCTGCTTCTTGTTGAAGGTGGACACGTCTTTTTTCTTGAAGCGCCACTGCTTGCCCTTCTTGAAGCCGGGCAGGATGTTTTTGCGCGCGAACTCGTTGACCGTGTCGGGGCTCAAGTCCAAAATAACCGCGACTTCCCGGCTGTTTAGCAGTTCCTCTTCTCTCTCCAGCATAGCTCCCCCGCCCGCGGTCCTCGCGCCCAGTTAGGATGGTTGCGATCGTTGCGATATAGGTTGTTTTTTCTAACAAGTTAACCGGAGGCTGTCAAGGCAGTTTATGCCCCGAGCGTGGTTACAGCCCGGGGCCTCCGCCGCCGTTTTCATTCGCGCCGGGCGGAGCGGCGAGCCATTCGGCCTTGATCCCTTCGGCGGCGAACCATTCGAGGGTGCGTTGGAGCCCTTCTTCGAGCCCGACGC
>DASWFA010000344.1:0-2574 GCA_036394475.1 Binatia bacterium | reverse complement strand
GCGGAACGCTGATCCGCCCCATTCCCTGGAGGCCGGAGAGCTTGGCGAGCGCGAGCCTGACGAGATTGAAATCCTTGAGCGCGCCGCCGCGGATCTGCGCTTCCCCCGCGCCCTCCAGGCCCGCGGGGAAGACGGAGAGGTCTTTGCCCTCGGCCCGGAGCTTCGCCTTGAAATCGAGCCGGCCGCCGATGTGGTCCTCGAAGCCGGAAAATTTCCGCGCCAGGAGCGCATTCAAGTCCATCGACTCGATGCGGGAATCGAGCGCCACGCGGTGCGAATTGTCCGCCCCGGCTTCCCACGAGCCGCCGGCGCGGACATTGCCGCCGAGCGCCTGAAAGGAAACGTTTTTAAAGCTCCAGCTTACCGGACTCCAGACCGCTTCGCCGCGGAGATTTCGATACGGCACGTCCGCGAGCGCGCCTTCGGCGGACTCCAGGCTGGCGCGCACCACGACCCTGCCGTCCTTGAGCGAGAGCTCGCCCGCGCCCGCAAGCGCTTTCATCTCGTCGCCCTTACGGGCGGCGGAAGTGAAATCGCCGGGGCTCAACCTGGCCGAGCGGAGCGAGTAGCGCAGCACGGGGTCCGAGAGGTCCGCGATCGCGCCTTCGAGCGCGATGTCCGACGCGCCGGCGCCGAGCGCCAGGCGCTCGACCCGGGCGTCCCGGCCGCGAAAGGAAATCCGCCCGGCGGCGCGCTCGATGCCGCGGCCGCCCCGTCTTTCCTTGACCTGGACGTCGTCCAGAACGATCACGCCACGGATTTCGAGGCCGTCTTTCGAGTCGAGGTTTTTCTTGAGCCCGAGCTCGGAGTTGAGGCCGCCCGCGAGCGTGTAGCCGGCGAGCGGCAGGAGCATTTTCTCCAGGCCGGCGAGGCCGAGTCCGTCGGCGCCGAGACGGAGCGTGAGCAGCCGCTCGGGAAACGCGTCGTACGCGCCGGAAAATTTTATTTTCGAGTTTTGAATCGCGAGCGACGACTCCTGAAAAACCAGCCGGTCCTTCCGGCGCTCCATGACCAGAGCGAGCTCGGCGGGGACGCCCTTGGCTTTTTTAAACCAGTTCCCAAAGACGATCTCGCTTTTTCCCGCCTTGACCGCGGCGCGGATCTCGAGCGCGGCGAGGCTTCCCTCGAGCGTGGCGGAGACGCTCACCGGCCCTTCGGCGAGGAGCGAGGGCGGCAGCGCCGGCTGCAGGAAGGGGAGGGCTCTCAGCCGCTCCAGCGGCAGCGGATCGACGACGATCCGCGTTTTCAACGCGCCGTCTTCCCACGCGCCGGTGCGGGAAAAATCCAGCTCGCCCTTGACGCTCGCGTTGTTTGCCGGCCCGCCGAAAAAAGAGCCGGTTAAGTTTAAATCGAGGATACGGGGCCGTGCGATCGTGCCCAGGAGCTTTGAGCGAATCGCGAGCGGTCCGCTGGCGTCCAGATAGCGGAGGAACGTGGTTCGAAGAGCGGGAATCGCACGGGTCAGCTGCGAGAGGAGGAGCGAATCGCCGCGGACCTTCAAGTCCAGGGGCACCTGGGTCCAGGGTAGACCCGCCGGCCACGGGCCTATTTCTCCCTCGATCGCCACGTTGCGCCCCGGGTTCTCGAACAGGCCGGCCCCGAGCTTCACTTTTGCCGGCGCATTGCGAGGCCCGGTCAGGGCGAGATCCACCCGGCGCAAGCGGACCTCGGCCGGCTCTCTGGAGGTGCGGTCGATGAAATCGACGTTGCCGTTTTTGATCTCGATGCCGGTGATGAGGAGCTTGGGCGCTCCCGATGGTTTTTTTTCCTGCGCCGGCTCCGGCGGCTGCTTTTCCCGATTTGCGAGCGCGGCGATGTTCCACAGGCCCGCCTCGTTTTTGATGATCTGGATTTCCGGCTCCACCAGGACGAATTTTTCGATCCGAAACCGGCCCGTAAGAAGCGGCAGCCAGCGGAGCTCGATCTTGAGCTCCCGGGTCTGGATGAACGGGGTCGCGGCGAACCGGGGGTCTTCCGCGATCGTCAGGTCCTTCGCCGTTACCCCGGGGCCGCCCCAGAAGCCGAGCCTGAGCGCGCCGAAGCGGACTTCGCGGCCGAGCGATTTTTCCAGGTCTTCCCGGATGCGCGCGCGGTTTTTTTCGATGACCGAGTCGAGCGACAGGCTGAGAATAATCAGGAGCGACGCCAGGGCGAGGAAAATGATCGGTACGACCTTGCGGCTCATCTTCTTCGCGTGGCGCGCCGGGGCTGGTCGGCGGGCTAGGTCACTCTTTCGACGACCGTCGCGATGCCCTGGCCGACGCCGATGCACATGGTGGCGAGGCCGTAGCGGCTCTCCCGCCGCTGCATCTCGTGCAGCAGCGTCGTCATGATGCGCGCGCCGCTGCAGCCGAGCGGATGGCCGAGCGCGATCGCGCCGCCGTTGACGTTGACGCGCGCCATGTCCATGCCGAGCTCGCGGGCGTCGGCCACGACCTGCGAGGCGAACGCCTCGTTCAGCTCGATCAAGTCGATCGCGCCGATCTCGAGCCCGGCGCGCGCGAGCGCTTTCCGCACGGCCGGCACCGGTCCCATGCCGAAATAGGCGGGATCGACGCCGGCGACGGCGGTGGC
>DASWFA010000343.1:0-6807 GCA_036394475.1 Binatia bacterium | reverse complement strand
AGGAGCTGAACCTCCGGGACTACCTCTTCTCGGACGGCGCGAGCCTGATCGAATGGTTCGAGAATCTGCCGGCGGGGGAGGTGGACGAATGGCTCGCGATCCATTTCGAGCACGGCAAGCGAAGCGAGCGCCGCCTCACGTTGACGGCGCATGGCCCCCGGTACGAGGAAGTGTTGAAGAAATTATGAATTTTGAACGTTGAGTTTTGAGTTATAGAATCGGATCATTTAATTCGAAATTCAAAACTAAAAATTCAGCATTCGAGCTGAGGTATAGCAGGAAACATGGCATTGATCGTCCAAAAATACGGCGGCACGTCGGTCGGCAGCGCCGAGCGGATCAAGAACGTCGCCCGGAGGGTCGTCGCGGCGAAGCAAGCGGGCGGCGATCTGGTCGTCGTCGTCTCGGCGATGGCCGGGGAGACCAACCGGCTGGTCGGACTGGCGCAGCAAATTTGCGAGGCGCCGGACGAGCGCGAGCGCGACGTGCTGCTCGCCTCCGGCGAGCAGGTCTCGACCGCCCTGCTGGCGCTGGCGATCAAGGCGCTGGGCCACAAGGCGCGGTCGCTCCTGGCGCACCAGGTGCGCATCCAGACCGACAAGGCCTACGGCAAGGCGCGGATCAAGAGCATCGACTCGACCCGCGTGCTGCAGGCCGTCCAAGACGGCGAGATCGTCGTCGTCGCCGGCTTCCAGGGGGTGGACGACGACGACAACATCACGACGCTCGGGCGCGGCGGCTCGGACACCAGCGCGGTCGCCATCGCCGCGGCGCTCGGCGCCGGGAGCTGCGAGATCTTCACCGACGTGGAGGGGGTCTTCACCACCGACCCCAACATCTGCCCGGCCGCCCGCAAGCTCGACCGCATCTCGTACGAGGCGATGATCGAGATGGCGAGCATGGGCGCCAAGGTGCTGCAGATCCGCTCCGTCGAGCTGGGAATGAAATTCAAAGTGCCGATCCACGTCCGCTCGAGCTTCAACGAGGCCGAGGGGACCTGGGTGACCGAGGAGGACCCAACCATGGACGAGCTGCTCGTCTCGGGCGTGACCTACGACAAGGACGAGGCGAAGATCACGCTGCTGGGAGTTCCGGACCGTCCGGGCCTGGCGGCGCAGATTTTCGGGCCGATCGCGGAGGCGAACATCGTCGTCGACATGATCATCCAGAACGCCAGCGCCGCGGGCACGACCGATTTGACTTTTACGGTGCCCAAGGCGGATTATAAAAAGGCGCTCGCCGTGGTCGAGAGCATGGCCGGCTCGATCCAGGCCCGCGGGGTCACCGTCGATCCCAAGATCGCCAAGGTCTCGATCATCGGCGTCGGCATGCGCACGCACGCGGGCGTGGCGGCGCGGATGTTCCAGGTGCTGTCGAAGGAAGGGGTCAACATCGAGATGATCTCGACCTCGGAGATCAAGGTGTCGGTCGTGATCGACGAAGGGAACATGGAGCGCGCGGTCAAGGCGCTGCACAAGGCGTTTATCGAGAACTCGAAAGCGGTATGAACGGCATGAAGCAGGCCGAGAAAGACGTTCTGATCTACGACACGACGCTCCGCGACGGCTGCCAGGCGGAGGACATCTCCTTCACGCTGGAGGACAAGCTCCGCATCGCGGCGCGGCTCGACGAGGTCGGCATCGATTACATCGAGGGCGGCTTTCCCGGCTCCAACCCGCGCGACGCGGAATTCTTCAAGGCGGTCGGCAGGCTCAAATTGAAGCACGCGCGCGTCGCCGCCTTCGGCATGACGCGGAAGCTCTCGGCCAAGCCCGGGCAGGACCCGGGCCTGAAGACGCTGCTCGACGCGGCGACGCCGGCGGTGACGCTCGTCGGCAAGACCTGGGACCTGCACGTGCGCGAGGACCTGCGCATCGGGCTCGACGAAAACCTGGAGATCATCGCCGACTCGATCGCCTACATGAAAAAGCGCGTCGACGAGGTGATCTTCGACGCCGAGCATTTCTTCGACGGCTTTCGCTCCAATCCCGCCCACGCGCTCGACTGCCTCAAGGCCGCCGCCGAGGGCGGCGCGGACTGGATCGTGCTCTGCGACACCAACGGCGGGCGGCTGCCGGGGGAGATCCGCGCCGCGATCGCCGCGCTCGAGGGAGTGGTTCGAACGCCGCTCGGCATCCACTGTCACAACGACGGCGAGCTCGCGGTCGCCAACACGCTGACCGCCGTCGAGATGGGCGCGCGCCAGGTGCAGGGCACGATCAACGGCATCGGCGAGCGCTGCGGCAACTTGAACCTCTGCTCGATCATCCCGGACCTGCAATTAAAAATGGGGAAAAAGTGCGTCGCGCCGGAGCAGCTGAAAAAGATGCGCGAGCTGTCGCACTTTCTCTACGAGCTCGCCAACTTGAGCCCCAACAAGCACCAGCCCTACGTCGGCGACAGCGCCTTCGCGCACAAGGGCGGGATGCACGTGGCGGGGATCGTCAAGAACCGCGAGACCTACGAGCACATCGATCCCGAGCTCGTGGGGAACCGCCAGCGCGTGCTGGTCTCCGACCTCTCGGGGCGGAGCAACGTGATCTACAAGGCGAAGGAATACGGCGTGGACCTGGAAAACCAGGACGGCGCGGTGCGGGAGATTTTAAAGCGCGTCAAGGACCTCGAGAGCCAGGGCTACGAGTTCGAGGCGGCCGAGGCGTCGTTCGAGCTGATCATCCTGGAGGCGCTCGGGCGGAAGAAGAAGAACTTCCACCTGCTCGGCTTCCGCGTCATCGACGAGAAGCGCAAGGAGGACGAGCCGCCGATCTCCGAGGCGACGATCATGCTCGCGGTCGACGGCGTCGTCGAGCACGCGGCGGCGATGGGCAACGGCCCGGTGAACGCTCTGGACTCGGCGCTTCGCAAGGCGCTCACCAAGTTTTATCCCGCGCTGAAGGAGATGCAGCTCCTCGACTATAAAGTGCGCGTGCTCGCCTCGGGCGAGGGGACCGGCTCGGCCGTCCGCGTGCTGATCGAGTCCGGCGACGGCAAAGACCGCTGGGGCACCGTCGGCGTGTCGCAGAACGTGATCGAGGCGAGCTGGCAGGCGGTGGTGGACGGCATCGATTACAAGCTCTATAAAGACAGCAAAGCAGGCGGTAGGCTGTAGCAAGAAAGAGGATGAAGAACGCGATCTTGTATTTTCTATCGGCCGCCGCCTGACGCCTACTGCCTAATCTTATGTGGTCCACGCTTAAAGAAGACATCCAGGTGGTTTTCCAGCGCGACCCGGCGGCGCGCAATATCTGGGAGGTGATCTTCACCTATCCCGGCTACCACGCGCTTTTATTCTACCGGATGTCGCACGCGCTCTGGACCCAGGGGCTCAAGATTCCCGGCCGGCTGGTGAGCAACATCGGCCGGTTCTACACCGGCATCGAGATCCATCCCGGGGCGAAGATCGGCCGGCGCTTTTTCATCGACCACGGCATGGGCGTCGTGATCGGCGAGACCGCGGAGATCCACGACGACGTGACGATCTACCAGGGCGTGACGCTCGGCGGCACGAGCCGCAGCAAGGAAAAGCGCCACCCCACGGTCGACGACGGCGCGCTGATCGGCGTCGACGCGACCATCCTCGGGCCGGTGACGATCGGGCGCAACAGCAAGGTCGGCGCCGGCGCGGTCGTCGTCAACGACGTCCCGCCCAACTCCACGGTGGTCGGGATTCCCGGGCGCGTCGTCGAGGGCGAGGGCGTCCATCTCGACGCGCTGCACCGCATCGACCTGGAGCACCAGCGCCTCCCCGACCCGGTGGCCAAGGCGATCGGCGCTCTGGTCGACTACGTCCAGAAGCTGGAAAAGCGCGTCAACGATTTAAACGCGCGCCAGGGCGGCCTCGAAGTGAAGCAAGCCGAGGACAACGAAGCGCTCCGCCAGGTCAAAGAGCTGCTGGCGGGGAGAGAGTAGCAACGGGAATCGGGGATTAGGAATTAGGATTTAGGGGAAATGCACTTCTATCCTCCTAACCCCTAATTCCCAACTCCCAATCCCTAACCCCTAAGCAGTCGGTTATTCATATGGCCAGGAAGGTTATTGTAGCGATGAGCGGCGGCGTGGACAGCTCCGTCGCGGCGGGCCTGCTGGTCGAGCAGGGCTACGACGTCGAGGGGGTGTCGCTGCGCCTGTGGGAAGGCGCGGCCGGCGGGCCGCGCAACTGCTCGGACCACCGCGGCGCGGCGGACGTGGCGGCGCGTCTCGGCATCCGCCATACGCTGATCGACGCGCGCGCCGACTTCGCCCGGTCGGTGGCGCGGCCGTTCGCCGCCGAATATCTCGCCGGGCGGACGCCCAACCCGTGCATCGCCTGCAACCGCGATTTCAAGCTCGGCGTGCTGCTCGATTGGGCCAGGGAGCGCGGCGCGGACTGCGTCGCGACGGGACACTACGCGCGCGTCGCCGGCGGCGCCGGCGAGCGCGCTTCGCTCGCGCGCGGCCGGGACCGCAACAAGGACCAGTCCTACTTTCTCTTCGCGCTGTCGCAGGAGCAGCTCGCGGGCGCGCTGTTTCCGCTGGGCGAAATGGAAAAGAGCGAGGTGCGGGCGGCGGCGCGCCGCTTCGGCCTCGCGGTGGCGGACCGGCCCGAGAGCCAGGACGTCTGCTTCGGCGACTACCGGGAGCTGGTCGAGTCCCTGGCCGATCCGGAAGACATCCACGGCGGCGAGATCGTCGACCGCGCGGGGAGAGTGCTGGGGCGCCACGACGGGCTTCACCGCCTGACCGTCGGGCAGCGAAAGGGCCTCGGCCTGTCCTCGCCCCATCCGCTTTACGTGCTGGAAATCGACGTGGCGACGCGGCGCGTCGTGGTCGGCGGCAGGGAAGAGCTCGACTGCCGGGGGCTCGTGGCCGGCGCGCTCAACTGGATCGAGCCGCCGGAGCGCGGCGAGTTCGCCGCCGCGGTCCAGGTGCGCTACCGCTCGCCCGCGGCGCCCTGCGTCGTCCGCGTCCGCGACGGCGGCGCGTGCGAGGCGATCTTCGACGACGCGCTCGCCTCCGTCACGCCCGGCCAGGCGGCGGTGTTCTACCGCGGCGATAGAGTCCTCGGCGGCGGCTGGATCGAGAGAGCTATCGGCTAAAGTTTCCAGTTTCAGGTTTTCACCCAAACCCTGGAGTCTCAAAGCTGAAAATTCTGACTGGAAACGATAAACTTTAAGCTTGAAACCATGCGTATCGCCATCGCCACCCTCGGCTGCAAGATCAATCAATACGATTCCGCGGTGATCCAATCCCGCCTGGAAGAAAAGCGGTATGCGATCGTCCCGTTCGAGTCCGAGGCGGACTGCTACATCGTCAACGCCTGCACGGTGACCGACCGCGCCGACTGGGAGGCGCGCCAGCTCGTCCGGCGCGTCAAGCGCCGGAGCCCGGCGGCGCGCGTGCTCGTGACCGGCTGCTACGCGCAGGTGAGCCCGGCCGAGGTCGCCGGGCTGCCCGGCGTGGACTTCGTCGTCGGGTTGAACCGCCTCGACGATCTCCTGCGCTTCGTCGCGGCGCCCGCGCCGGCGGGCGCGAGAGTCGCCGTCGGCGAGGTCAAAAGGGAGCGCGGCGTCAAGATATTGGGCGCGCGGGCGCTGCCCGGCCACACGCGCGCCTTTCTCAAAATCCAGGAGGGCTGCGACTACGCCTGCACCTATTGCATCATCCCCACCGCGCGCGGCTTAAGCCGCAGCGTCCCGCCGGAGGATATCCTGCGGGAGATCCGCGCCCTCGCCGAGCGCGGCGTGAAGGAGATCGTGCTTACCGGCATCCACCTCGGCGGCTACGGCCACGATCTCGCTCCCAGGATGGACCTGACCGGCCTCCTGGAATCAATCCTGGAAAAAATCCCCGTCCCGCGGCTCCGCTTGAGCTCGCTCGACCCGCGCGAGGTCCCGGAGCGGCTCTTCCGGCTCATGGCCAAGTCCGACACTCTCTGCCCGCACCTCCACGTCTGCGCGCAGGCGGGCGACGACTCGATCCTCAAAGAGATGCGGCGCAACTACGACACCGCCTATTACCGGGAAGTCGTCGGAAAGGCGCGCGAGCTTTTGCCCGACGCCGCGCTGGGGAGCGACATCATCGTCGGCTTTCCCGGCGAGAGCGAGGCCGACTTCGAGCGCCAGATGGAATTTTTCGACTCGCTGCCGCTCACCTACTTCCACGTTTTTCCCTATTCGATCCGCTCCGCCACCCCGGCGGCGAAGCTGCCCGATCAGGTGCCGGCGGCGGCCAAGAAAGAGCGGGCGAAGAGAATGCGCGCCCTCGGGGCGCGGAAGAAGGGCGAGTTCGCGCGCCGCTTCGTCGGGCGGCGGCTCGCCGTGCTGGTCGAGGGGAAGGCGAGGTCCGGCGCGGCGGCCGGCGGCTACAGCAGGAACTACCTGCCGGTGGCGCTCCCGGGCGGGGGGGAGATCAACCGCGAGGTCGAAGCCGCCATCGTCGGCTACGAGAACGGCTCGCTGGTCGGGGTTTAATCAAAAAGTTTTGGCGGCGGGGGGCGATGTGGCAAGCGAACCGGCGTTGACTCATCTTCAGGCCGAGCTCGGCTATTCTTTCTCCAGCGCGGAGCTGCTTTTGCGCTCGCTGACGCACGTCTCCTACGGGCGGGCGAAGGAGAGCAACCATAACGAGACGCTCGAGTTCTTGGGCGACGCGGTGCTCGACCTGGCCGTGAGCGACCTCCTCATGCGCCGCTATCCCGACAAGAGCGAAGGCGACCTGTCCAAGATGCGCGCGGCGCTGGTCAACGCCTCGGCCCTGGCGGAAAAAGCGGCGCGGCTCAATCTCGGCGAGCTCTTGCGCATGGGCAAGGGCGAGGAGCGGAGCGGCGGG
>DASWFA010000342.1:0-2729 GCA_036394475.1 Binatia bacterium | reverse complement strand
TCCTCGATCACGATCTCGGACGGCTTGATCTGTTTGATCTTGCCGTCGTTGGGGCCGATCGGCGTGCCGACCCGGACGACGTAACCCAGGCCGGCCGCGTCCTCGACCATGGCGCGCGGGTCTTTCAGGTCCCAAACGACGCCGACCAGGTTCAACTGCCCGAGCTCGTAGCGCTCCAGGGGCGAAAGATTTTCCCGCGGCCGGCGCTTCTGCTGGGCCCTCAGCGCGAGCGGCTCGAAGGGATCGCGCTTTCCCGCCGGGGAGTAGCGCGCGCCTTCGGGTCGCTCGGGACTCTTTTCCGGCACGGCGAGCGGGTCGGCGGCCGGCTGGGCCGGCGTCTTGACCTCGCCGCCCGCGCCGATGCCGAGCTTCTCGCGCACGGCGTCCTTCAGCGTCTCGATGCTTTTCCCGACCCCCGACGGCGCTTTTTTGAGCTTATCGACCGCCTCTTTGGTCTTTTGCGAGGGCAGGATTTCCTCCTCGGAAAACCCGGTCCCCGAGAGGGCGGCGACGGTGATCAGAGCCAATGCCGGGAGCCAGCGGTTCATCTTATTTCTTCGCCTTTTCCTTCGCGGCTTTTTCCGCCGCGAGCCGCGCCCGCTCCGCCTCGGTGAGAAAGCGGAACGTCGTCACCAGCGTCGTGGTGTCGACGATCACCTGATCGTCGCTCGGCTTGGAATTTTTCATTTCTATATTGTTGATATTGACGGGGCGGTTGAGCCGGGCCACCTCGTCGAAGAAGGTGACGACGTTGTGGTAGCCGCCCCGGACGACCACGTCCACGGGAATCTCGGCGTAAAAATCCTGGGGGTTTTCCGCCTTGGGACGGAACAGCAGGATATCCAGGCCGGATTCCCGCGCCTTGTTGGAAATGTTGGTCAGAAGATCGGGGATCTCTTTCTGATCGGGGAGCTCGGCGATCGCCTCCTTGAGCCGGCCCTCGAGCAGCGCCTTTTGCTCCCGTAATTGGGGTAAATTGTTCGCCAGCGCCTGCTTGCGGTCGCGCTCATCCCGCGCCGTTGCGAGGCTCTGCTCCAGCTCCGCGATCTGCAGCGAATAGGGCATGTAGAGGTACAAGTAATCGCATACCAGCAGGAGCGCGAGGACTCCCGCCAGAAGCCCGATCTTCTTCTGCCTCGGCAGCGCGAGAACGCGCTCGACTAATTCGTTCAAGGCTTTTTACTCCCGTCGGGCGCGGCCGTTTTATCCGCGGCCGCCTTGGCCTGGACCTCCTGCGGCGGCGTGGGCTGGTAGACCAGCCGGGACCTCAAGACGAACTTTTTGAGCGCCAGCTTGTCCTGCTGGGACTGGCTCGTCTCGACCAGCTCCACGTCCTTGAAATAGGCGGTGGCTTGCAGGGCCTTGAGAAAATCGGCGATCGTCTGGTTGTCGATCGCGAGCCCCGTCATGGTGAGGTTGCCGGAATTTTCCTTGAACTCCAGCACCCAGAGCCTGGGCGGGGCCGCCGTGGAGAGGCTCTCCATCACCCGCACGGGGCCGACTTTCTTTTTGCTGAGGCTGTCGATGACCGCGACTTTCGATTTGAGCTCGGCGATGCCCTTTTGCAGCTCGGCGACCTCGCGCGCCTTGCCTTCGATCGCCGCGATCTCGGCGCGCACGCTTGCCACATCGCGCTGCAGCGTCATGGACCGGTAAAACTGGTACAGGAACACGACCAGACCCAGAAGGAGGGCGGCCCCTACCGCGACGGCGGCGATCGCGAGATCCTGGCGCCGGCCGATCTCGGCCTGGATCTCCCGGGTCGACAATAAATTGATGCGGATCATTTGTCTCCCGGCCTCCGGATCGCGAGCCCGGCGCCGATCGCCAGGGCCGGGCCCGACTCGGCCAGGTAGTCGGCGTCGATGCCGCGCGCGACTTTGAAGCCGCGGAACGGGTCGATCAGCTCCACCTCGACCCCCAGCCGCCCGCCCAGAATCCGCGACAGCCCGGGCACCTTGGCGCTGCCGCCGCTCAGATAGATCTTGTGGATTTGCTGATCGTCGGCCACCGCGCGGTAGAGGCTCAAGGTCCGGCTTATCTCCGCGGCCAGGTAGTCCGCCGTGGGTTTGAGCAGCGTCTCGACGTCGGCGCCTTTCTTCCCCTCCGGCTGTCCGCCCGAGACCTTGAGGGTCTCCGCCTGATCGTAAGAGAGCTGGAGCGCGTGCACGAGCGCCTCGGTGAACGACTCGCCGCCGACCGGCAGGTCTCCGGTAAAAGTCGAAACGCCGCTTTTCAAGACGTTGATGCTCGTATAGCGCGCGCCGATGTGGATCAGCCCGACGACGCCGACCGCCTCGAGCTCGTAGTTGACTTCGTACATGTTCTCCATGGCAAAGTAGTCGACGTCGACGATCGTCGGGACCAGCTCCGCGTCCTTGATCGCCTGGGTATAGCTGTTGATGATCTCTTTTTTGACCGCGACGAGAAGCACGTCGATCTTGTCGCTGTTCTCGACGAAGTCCAGCGCCTGGTAGTCGAGATTGACGTTCTCCAGCGTGTCCGGGATCAGCTGGCTCGCCTGGAACTCCACGTTGGCGTCGAGCTCTTCCTCGCCCTGGGCGGGAAGCTGGATCTTTTTGATGATCGCCACCCGGCCGGGCACGGCGGCGATGACCTGGGTCGCCTTGACCCCGTGATTTTTTATGAGGTTTTGGATCGCGCGCACGACCGCGTCCTTATCCGCGACCATGTTGTTCTGAATCGCCAGCGCGGGAATCGGCTGAATG
>DASWFA010000341.1:0-5123 GCA_036394475.1 Binatia bacterium | reverse complement strand
CCGCCGAGCTTCCCGGCCAAGATTCTGCTCAGCCTCGTCGATCTCGGCATTCCCTACTCGATGAACATGATCCCGGTCTCGCGCGACTACTACAAGCGGAACCCCGAGACCGTCGAAGGCATCGTGCGCGCCTACACGGAGGGCGTCGCCGCCCTCACCACGCAGAAAGAGCGGGCGCTCAAGGTCATCGTCAAATACGCGCGCTTTACCGACCCTAAATATATCGAAGACCACTACCGCGACTCGGTGACCTACCTGGACAAGGTGCCGCGCGCCGAGCCGGAGGCGCTTGCGACCATCCTCGAATTCATGGGAAAAAAGGGCACCCCGCCCGAGACCTTCGCCGACAACTCGATCGTCGACCGGCTCGCGCGGGAGGGGTTTGTGGACAAATTGTACCAGAAGCGCTAAGGCTAACCTGATATCAAAAGGAGGATCCATATGGAAAAACCTAGAATCCGCCACATCGCCATCAACGTGCAGGACCGCGAGAAGACCGCCGCGTATTATAAAAAGGTCTTCGGCATGGAGGAGAAGGAGCGGGGCGAGAACGGCACGATCTATCTCTCCGACGGCTTCGTCGACGTCGCGCTCATCAGCACGGACCGCCATCCCTGGGGCATCAACCATTTCGGCTTCAAGGTCGACGACGTGAAGGCGATCGAGAAGACCGCCGACACCACCGCCGAGTCGAACACCTACGGCGCGATCGCCGAGAGCTGGATCAAGGACCCGGAAGGGAACCGGGTCGACGTCTCGGTGCACGGCTGGCCGGTATAAAATAGTTTCGAGTTTCGGGTTGCGAGTTTCACGGGAAAAAACATAAACCCAAAAAACGCCCAACCCGGTTGCGCGGCGCCGCGCTGAAACGGCGCCACACCAAGACCATGCCGAGAAGACTGTTACTATGGATCGGGCTCGCGCTCGTCGTTTTTCCCGGCGAGCTGGGGGCCCAGACGAAGATCAAAGCGGCCTACGCCTCGATCAGCGCCAATTTCGCCGGCCTGTGGGCGGCGAAGGAGACCGGCGCGTTCGAGAAGCACGGCCTCAGCGCCGACCTCGTTTACATCGCCTCGGGGAGCGTGACCGTGCAGGCGATGATGGGCGGCGACGTGCACATGGCGATCGGCGCGAGCAACGCGGTGGTGAGCGCGATTCTCCGCGGCGCGCCGCTGGTCGCGGTCGGCAGCGTCGCCAACCGGCCCGCCATGGTCCTGTGGGCGCAGCCCGAGATCGCGCGGCCCGAGCAGCTCGCGGGCAAGGTGCTCGGCATCTCGCGCTTCGGCTCGACGACCCATTTTTTGATGAACATGGTGCTGGAGAAGTACGGGCTCAAGGACAAGGTCAAGATCCAGCCGCTCGGGGGCGTGCCCGAGATGGAGGCGGCCTTTCGCACCGGGATGATCGCCGGCGCGATCTTATCCATCCGGCCCGGACCCGGCGCGCGGGTGCTGGTGGACCTGCCCGACCTCGGCATTCCCTATTCGATGGACCTCCTCGCCGTCAAGCGCGATTATCTCAAATCGTCCCCCAGGGCGGTCGAGGGCATCCTCAAGGCCTACATCGAGGGCATGTACGTTCTCAAGACGAAAAAAGACGAGGCGCTCAAGATTTTGGCGAAATATATGCGCCGGACGCCCGCCACGGTGACCGAGCCCTACGAGTACGCGGTCAAATATCTCGATGGGGTTCCGAGCGTCGAGCCGGCGACGATCACTACCGTGCTCAACTGGGAGGGGAAGGGGGACATGCCGGCGAGCGGCTTTTACGACAACACGATCGTCGAGCGGCTGGTCAAAGAGGGCTTCGTCGACCGGCTTTACAAAGAAGGGGGCAAATGATGGACGCCGCCGGCTGGAGGAAAACGATCGGGGAGATGGTCCGGGAGAACATGCGCTCGCCGCAGATCCAATATTACTTCTCGATCCGGACGACCCGGCCGCGCGCCCAGCTCCTGCTCCAGCAGCTGGCGCTGTTCGTGCGCCACCGGCGCGACTGCTGGTCCTACCTCTCGGGCAACTGCCCGGTGATGGCGGTGAAGCAGAGGATTCTCCAGCACGAGTTCGGCGAGGTCATCAAAGACGAGTACACCGACAACGGCCATCTGGACCTGATCGTGCGCCAGGGGGAGGTGATCGGCCTCGGCGCCGACGAGGTGCTCTACCCGGCGCCGCTCCCGTCCACGCTCGCGGCCCTCTACGGCTGGGCGTGGATCACCAGGGAAAAGCACTGGCTCCAGGGGATGGCCGCGCTCACGGTGACGGAATGGACCAACGACGACCGCCTGCTGGCGGACCAGGGCGGCGGCCATTCGAGCCGGATGGCGAAAAAGTGGATGGCGGAGCTGGGCCTCAAGCTGGAAGAGCTGCCCCAGTTCAAGGTCCACGGCGCGGCGGACGAGGAGCACAGCGACATGTTCCTGCCCTATCTCGCGGAGCACGCCACGGGCGACAAAGAGCGCCTGGCGCTCGACGGGGTGCGGGAATCGCTCGAGCTTTCCGCCCTCTACCGCGAGGGCGTTGCCCGGGCGATGGAGCGGCTGGCGTAGCGAAAACAACAGGAGGCGGAGCGTCATGAACGAACAACAATGGAGGAGCGCGCTCGGCGCGCTGGCGCGCGAGACGATGGCGTCGCCGGAGCTGGAGCGCTACTATTCGATCCCGATCACGCGCCCGCGCGCGCAGATTATTTTAAAGCAGCTTTCGCTCTACGTGCGCCACCGGCGCGACTGCTGGGCCTACGTCTCGGGCAACTGCCCGGTGCTGGCGGTCAAGCAGAAGATCCTCGGCCACGAGTACGAGGAGGTAATCCGGGACCAGCACTCCGAGCACGGCCACCTCGACCTGCTCATCCGGCAGGGGAAGCCGATCGGCCTGGCGGCCGAGGACATTTTACAGGCGCAGCCGCTGGCCTCGACGATGGCGACGCTTTACTCATGGGGCTGGATGACCAAGGCCAAAACCTGGCTCGAAGGACTGGCATCGATGACGATCACCGAATGGAACCAGGACGACCGCCTGCTGGGCGATCTGGGCGGCGGCCATGCCTACAAGATGGGCCAGCGCTGGGTCGAGCATCTCGGCATCACCTGGGACGATCTGCCCAACTGGCGGGCGCACCGCGAGGCCGATAAAGAGCACAGCGACATGTTTCTCCCCGTGCTGGCCGAATTCGCCGTCGGAGAGAAGGAGGCGCTGGTCCTGAACGCGGCGCGGGAATCCGAAGAGCTTTACCGGACCTATCAGGCCGGCATCGCCGCCGCGATGGAAGCGGCGTAAAAGAAAGAGAAGCGTCCCATGCTGAACGGCTTCGTCAAACGATGGGGACTTTGGGCGGCGCTCGCGGTCGTGTGGCCGGCCGCCGGCGCCCGCGCCGCCGACGCGCCGAAAGAAAAAGTCACGTTCGGCTACGCCGCCATCAGCCCGACGATGGCGGGCGTCTGGATGGCGAAGGAGATCGGCGCGTTCGAGAAGAACGGCCTCAGCGCCGAGCTGATCTATATCAGCTCGGGCGCGGTGGTCATCCAGGCGCTGGTCGGCGGCAGCGTGCAGGCGGCCCTCGGCGCGAGCAACGCGGTCATCGCCGCGAGCCTCAAGGGCGCGCCGATCGTCGCCGTCGGCAGCAACACGAGCCGGCCGGGGATGGTGCTCTGGGTGCAGCCGGAGATCAGCCGTCCCGAGCAGCTCGCGGGGAAAAGGCTCGCGATCACGCGCTACGGCTCGACCAGCGATTTCGTCACCCGGCTGGTGACCAAGAAAATCGGCCTCGACGGCAAAGTCGAGATTCGCCAGTTCGGCGGCGTCGTCGAGGCGGACGTCGGCTTCCGCGCGCGCCAGGCCGAAGGCCGCGTCGCTTCGCAGTCGCCGTCGCCGCAGGCGCGCGCGCTGGTGGACGCGGCGGAGCTGGGCATTCCGTTCTCGATGAACCTGCTCGCGGTGAGCAACGATTTTTACAAAAAATCGCCCGCGACGGTCGAGCGGATCCTCAAGGCCTACATCGAGGGCATCGCGGCGCTCCGGACGAGAAAGCCGCAGGCGCTCGCGATGCTGGGGAAATACATGGGCCAGCGCGGCGGCGCGCCGGAGATGCACTACGATTTCGTGGTCAAGTACCTCGACCCGGTGCCGCGCGTCGAGCCGGCCGCCGTCGATACGATCCTGGAGATGGTCGGCCACTCAGGGCCGGTCCACGCCAAGCTCTACGACAACGCGATCATCGACAAGCTCAAGGCCGAAGGCTTTTTCGACAAACTCTATCCGACAGGGAGCCGTTAAAATGAAAGAAACCGCCTGGAGAGAACTTTTGGGAGAGATGGTGCGCGACTACATGCGCTCGCCCGAGCTGGAGCGCTATTTTTCCGTCAAGATGACCAAGCCGCGCGCGGCGGTCATGGTGACGCAGCAGAGCCTGTTCGTGCGCCACCGTCGCGACTGCTGGGCCTACGTCTCGGGCAACTGCCCGGTGCTGGCGATCAAGCAGAGAATCCTCGAGCACGAATACGAGGAGATCATCCGCGACCAGTTCTCCGAATACGGCCACCTCGCGCTCATCATCAAGCAGGGGCAGTCGGTCGGGCTCGCGCCCGAGGAGATCATCGACGCCAGGCCGCTGCCGACGACGCTGGCGACGCTCTACGCCTGGGGCTGGATCACCAAGGAAAAAAGCTGGCTCGAGGGCGTCGCCGCAATGACGATCACCGAGTGGTGCAACGACGACCGGCTGCTCGGGGACCTCGGCGGCGGGCAGTCCACGCGCATGGCGAAGCGCTGGATGGAGGACATGGGCTTCACCTGGAAGCAGATCCCGAACCTGCACGCGCACAGCCAGGCGGACGAGAAGCACAGCGACATGTTCCTGCCGTTTCTGGAAAAATACGCCACGGGGGAGAAAGAGGCCCTCGCCATCCAGGCGGCGCGGGATTCACTCAACCTGAACGCGATGTACCGCGACGGGATCGCGGAGGCGCAGGAACAAATCAGGCTGTAGGCGACGGGCATTAGGAAAGAGAAGGGAAACATGGAAGTCAACGAATGGCGCGAGACGATCGGCGGCATGGTGCGCGAGCACATGCGCTCGCCCCGGCTCCAGCGTTATTTTTCGGTCACGATGACGCGGCCGCGGGC
>DASWFA010000340.1:0-9226 GCA_036394475.1 Binatia bacterium | reverse complement strand
GCCGAAGCACTCGTAGACGCGGCTGTGCGGGTGGCCGCCGCCGGCGGCGAAGTCCATGCGCCCGCGACTCAATAGATCGAGCATCGCCGCCTGCTCGGCGAGCTGGACCGGATGGTGCACCGGGAGCGTGTTGACCGCGACGCCGAGCCGGAGCCGTTTGGTCCGCTGCGACGCCGCGCCGAGCACGGCATAGGGCGCCGAGAGCAGGGAAAATCTCGGCTGGAAATGGATCTCGGCGATCCAGAAGCCGCGAAAGCCGAGCGTGTCCGCCAGCTCCGCCTCGGCCAGAAACTCGTCCAGCCGCTCGACGGGCGCGGCGCCCGCCGGGCATTGGATCTCGGTGAACAGGCTGAATTTCATTTTTTACGGGAAGCGCTTAAGCTTGAGTTCTAGCGCTTTTTTTTCGCCAGCCGCTTGGCGGCGGCGGCGAGCTGCTTGATGATCGGAAGCCGGAGCCCCTTTTGCGCGGCGAGCGCGCCGGCCAGGGGCACGTCTTTTTGAAACACGTTGTGGCCGAGGCGCGGCGTCGGCGCCTCCAGCGCGGGATCGAAGACGGTGCGCCAGCGGTCTACCAGCCTTTCGGATTCCACTTCCTGGAGCATCTCCAGCACCTGGGGAAATTTGAGGCCCTCGGACTCGCCCAGCTGGAGCGCCTCGTGCATCATCAGGGTCTCGGCCCCCGAGGTCAAATTTTTAATCAGCTTGGCGGTATTGCCGGCCCCCACGCCGCCCATGTGGATGACCTGCCGCCCCATCCGGAGGAGATGGGTGCGCGCCCGCTCGACCAGGTCGGTGTCGCCGCCGACGACGAAGATCAGCCGGCCGTCCCGGACCGCCCGCGGCACGCCGAGCATGCAGGCGTCGATGACGTGCACGCCGCGCGCGCGCGCGGCCTCGGCGACCCGCCGCGTGGTTCCGGGCAGGATCGTGCTGTGGAGCACCAGGAGCGCGCCGGGCGCGGCGTTCGCCACGACGCCCTCTTCCCCCAGCGTGCACTGGAGCACCTCGTCGTCCGAGCGCACGACCACGTCGACGACCCCGGCCGCGCGCGCCACCTCCGCCGCGCTGGCGGCGGTCTCGGCGCCGAGCGCCCCCGCGGCCGCCAGCGCCGCCGGATCGACGTCGTAAACGATCGCCGGCGCGCCGGCCAGCTTCAGCCGCTCCAGGAGCGCGCTCCCCATCGCGCCGGCGCCGATCAGCCCCACCTTCTCCATTTAATCGACGATCTTGCCTTCGTCCGCCCCGCCGCCGTGCTGGTAGACGATCCGCTTCCCGGTCGCGGCGTCGATCTCGTTGCGCGCGCCGCCGGCCTTGGCCACGTCTTCGGTGGTCGCCTTGGGGCTGTTGCCGAGGAGGATCATCGGCTCGTCGTAGGGGTTGGAGCCTTCGTAGTACTCGTGCGCCGGGATGCTCAATATCTTCCCGGGCGACAGCTCGTGCGTCTCGTTGAGCCCCTTCATGACGCCCCGGCCGGCGACCACGTAGTAGGTCCGGTCCGACGGGTGGTTGTGCATCCGCTGCACGTCGCCGGGGGGAAAATAGAGCAGCCAGGTCTGCAGGTTGTCCCTGCGAAACAGGTCCAACCGGCGCTGGCCCTTCTTTCTATCCTTGGATGCCTCGCTTACGTCCAGGAGCTTCATGGCGCACCTCCTTTGAATTATTTGTACAGTTTGTCGATAAAGCCCGATTTGTCAAACTCGGCGACAAACGAATTGTCGATCAGCTGCTCCGGCTTGGCCGTCTTGGCCGCCGGCTGGTTGGCGAAATTGAGCAGCGTCTGCACTCCGGCGGCCGAGACGTAGGGCACCTTGTCCCACGCCGCGAGGAAAGTTCTATAGGTCTCGTCGAGGTCGTCCGCGTCGGTCGATTTGGTGTACTTCCCGATCGCCTGCTTCGCCTGCTCGGCGTCGGTCCGGGCGATCTTCAGCCCTTCGAGGTAGCCCTGCAGGAAGCGCCGGACGCGGTCGGGATTTTCTTTCAGGTATTGCCGCGTGCTGGCGAAAGCGACGTGGATCAGCGGGATGTTTTTCCCGGTGATGTCGACCAGCTCCTTGAGACCCGCCTTGCGCGCCTTGAGAGTCGTCGGCGCGGAGATGATCCCGGCGTCGATGTTGCCCTGCGCCAGCGCCGCCATGACCGCCGGGATGCCGTCCAGGTGGAGCACCCGCACGTCCTTCCCGAGCGCCAGGCCGGCGTCCCGCACCAGGACGCGGGCGACGAAATCGGTCGTCGATCCCGGCTGGGTCACGCCGATCACTTTGCCTTTCAAGTCGGCGAGGGTCTTCAGGTCCGGCTTGGCGTAGAGGGAGAAGACCGCGCGGTTGAGGACGCCGAGCATCATGACCACGTCGTGGCCGCTGAGCCCCGCCTCGATCAGCTCGCCGCCCGGGTTGCAGATATCGAGGCCGCGCGAGATGAGCGCCTGCGTGGCGGTGGCGGGCAGGATGTACTTGAGATCGACGCTCACGCCGTTTTTGGCGAACAACCCCTTCTCCTGCGCCACCCAGATCGGCGCGAACGCGCCGCTCACCGCCGCGTAGCTCGACCGGATCGTCGCGGGCTCGGCGGCGCGCGCGGCGGGCGCGAGCGCGAAAAGAAAAAATATAGCGATGATCTTGGCCATGGCTCCGCTCCTCTCCCGGCGTCGCGTCATTTCTTGCCCAGCTCGCTCACGACTTCGTTGACGAACTTGAGGTCCATGTACTCCGCGGCTTTTTTCTTGGGTTGGACGCCGAGCGCCGCCGCTTGCCACTCGGCCATGTGCTCCACGCCCTGAACCGTCGGCACCGGATCGAGCGAGCCGCGGATCAGTTGATAGGCGTCGGCGGAGGCGTCGCGCTCCATGCGGAGATATTTCATCATCGCCCGGACCGCGTCGTCGGGATGGTCGCGCGTGTGGATCACCCCGCGCACGATCGCCCGGACCATCTTTTTCACCTGCTGCGGGTTTTCCCGCACCCATTTCCCGGTCGCCGCGAGGCCGGTGAACGCGGTGTCCTTGAAAACGTCCGCCAGGTTGAGCAGCCGCTTGAAGCCCGACTGGATCGCGATGTAGTCGGCCGGGGGCGCGAGCAGCGCCGCCGCGATCAGTCCCTGCTTCATCGCCGCCACTTTCGGCGCGCTGCCGGGAATATGGACATACTCGACGTCTTTCTCGCCGATCCGGTTGACTTCGAGCAGCGCGCGGATCCCCGCGTAGGTCGAGCCGCCGAAGCTCACGCCGAGCTTTTTGCCCCGGAGATCGGCGACCTTCCGAATATCGGGAGTGACGATGAGGGAAAACGTCGGCCGCCCGATCTGCTGCGCCAGCAGCACGATATCCGATCCCTCCCAGATCGCCGGCATCTGCGGCCCGATGGTCAAGATGTATTGCATCTGGCCGCCGAGCAGCGCCTGGACCGCCACCGTGGCCGAGCGCACCGAGATCAGCTCGACGTCGAGCCCCTCGCTCTTGTAGATGCCCCGGTCGAGGGCGACGAAGGCGGGCAGAAACTGCACGTTGGGCGACGGGTAGCCGGCGCGGACGAATTCGGCGGAGGCAGGGGCCGCGCCGGCGAGCATAAACATTACGGCAAGGGTGAATCGAACCATCATCGACCGCAACTCACCACCCGATCGCGTAGCCTTCGCGCCGCGGGTCGGCCGCGCCGAAGAGCGCGCCGGCGGCCGGATCGCGCACGATCACCTGCGACGCGCCGAAGACCCAGCGGCCGACGATGTTTACCTTATGGCCCTTTTTTTCCAGGGCCCGGATCACTTCGGGCGGGAAGCCTTCCTCCAGCCGGAGCTCCTCCGGCAGCCTGTCGCGCGGCGGCGTGCCCGGCATGTGGCTCCAGCGCGGCGCCTCGACCGCCGCCTGCGGCTCGCTGTCCAGGTCGAGCATGCGGTGGAGGATCTGCAAATTGCTCTGCGGCTGCTCGTCGTTGCCCGGCGTGCCGCCGACGGCGAAGAAATCTCCGCCGCGAAACACCATGTAGGAGTTGAGCGTGTGCGCCGGCCGCTTGCCGGGCGCGAGCGCGTTGGCCCGCTTGGGGTCGAGGCCGAAGCTGCACAGCCGGTTGTTCATCACGACGCCGGTGTCGCCGGCGACGACGCGCGACCCGAAGGGGGCGAAGACGCTCTGGATCAGCGAGACCGCGTTGCCCTCGCGGTCGGCGGCGCACAGGTAGGTCGTGTCGCCGCCCGTCGACGGCGCGCGGACCACCGGCCGGGCCCGGTCGGAGATGGCGGCGCGCCGTTTTTCCGCGTGCTCCTTGGAAATGAGGCGCGCGATCTGGGGGTCGCCGAAGCGCGGGTCTTCGAGATGGGCGATGCGGTCCTCGAAGGCGAGCTTCTTCGCCTCGACCATCACGTGAATAGCGTCGGCCGGCGCCATGCGGTCGAGCGGATAGCCCTCGACGATGTTGAGCATCTCCAGGACCATGAAGCCCTGCGAGACCGGCGGCTGCTCGTAGACGGTGAAGCCGCGGTAGGCGGTCTTCAGCGGCTCGAGCCATTCGGCGAGGTTGTCCTGCATATCCGCTTCGTCGAGGATCGCGCCTTTGGCCTTGAGCGCGGCGCACATCTTCTCCGCCCACTCGCCGGTGTAAAAACCGCCCCGCCCTTTTTTCGCGATCCGCTCCAGCGTATCGGCCAGCCCCTTTTGCGGGAGGATGCGGCCGGGCGCGACGCGGTCCATCCCTTTGCGATAGTTCCGGTCGACGTCGGGGGAGTCTTTGTACTCCTCGATCCGCTCGGCCAGGTGCTCGGAGATCGGGAAGCCGTCGCGCGCGTAGGAGATCGCGTCGGCGGCGATCCTCGGCATCTCCAGAGCGCCGTAGCGCTGGTGCAGCTCGCTCCAGCCGTCCACCGCGCCGGGGACGGCGATGCTGAGCGGCCCCTCGGTCGGAATTTTGGCGAGGCCGCGCTCGCGGAAATAATCGATCGTCGCCCGCCGGGGCGCCGGGCCGCTCGCGTTCAGCGCCTCGACCCGGCCGGTTTTTTTCATGTGGACCAGCGCGAAAATGTCGCCGCCCGGCCCCGAGGTCTCCGGCGTCACGACCGAGAGGACGAGCGATGCGGCGAGCGCGGCGTCCACGGCGTTGCCGCCGTCCTGAAGCGCGCGCATCCCCGCGAGCGAGGCGAGATAGTGGCCCGAGGCGACCATCCCTTTCGCGCCGATGACGACCGGCCTGAAAGTTTGGGCGAATTTCATCGCGCGCCGAGCCGGAGGATCTTCTCCGCGTTGCCGCCGAGAATCTTCTCCCGCTCTTCCTTTGCGAGCCCCAGCCCGTCGATCGCCTTCAGGCTGTTTTTGGCCAGGACGCCGCCCTCCTCCGGCCCGTAGGGATAGTTGGTGCCGAGCACCATGCGGTCGGGCGTGAAAAAATCGAGCACGCATCTCAAAGTGGACGACGGGTGGTCCGCCGTGTCGACGTAAAACCTCCGGAACGAATCGAGCGGGTTTTCCTTGAGGCCGTATCTCTGCCGGATCTCCTCGGTCCGCCCGGTGTAGATATTGATCGCGCGCTGGGCGAAAAACGCCAGCACGCCGCCGACGTCGGCGGCGACGAAATTTATTTCCGGGAAGCGCTCGAGCACGCGGCCGTAGACGAGCCGCGTCATCGCCACCGTGGAATCGAAGGCCCAGCCGAAGATGAGCGTCGGCATGATGTCGAGGCCGACCGCCGCCGTCGCGAGCGGCGCCGTCGGGTGGAGATAGACCGCGAGCCCGAGCCGCGCCAGCCGCTCGTAGATCGGGAACAGCTCCTCGCTGTCGAGCGGGCGGCCGTTGAGATTCGTAAAGCAGCCGAAGCCGCGGAGCCCGAGCTCGCCGACGGCGCGCTCCAGCTCGTCGAGCGCGGCGCGGGTGGACGAGGTCGGCAGCGTGGAGAGGCCGGCGAAGCGGCGCGGATATTTCTTGCACCACGCGGCGAGCGCGTTATTGGCCGCGCGCGCCATCGACACCGCCCCTTCGCCTTCGTAGCGGTCGGCGCCCGGCGCCGGGATGCTCAGCACCTGGACGTCGACGCCGAGCCGGTCCATGTGCTCGATCCGCTTCTCCGCGTCGCGCCCCTGGAAGGTCGCGGTGTTGATGCGGCAGCCGAGCTTTTTGTCGAAGAAATAGCGCATGCCGCTGTGCGGGTCGGGCGGCTCCAAAATCACCTCGCCGTCGAGGCGGTCCATCTCGGCGATGTAGCTTTCGGGAAAAACGTGGGCCTGGAAGTCGATCACCATAATAAAATAAATCGTTTCTAGTTTCAGGTTTCGAGTTTCTGGCTCCGAGTCAATTCAAAACTCGACATTCGAAATTATTTTTATAGTCCGTAGAGCGCGCGCGGGTTGGCGCCGAGGATTTTATCGATCACCCCGGCGCCCAGCTCGCCGGTCTCCTTGAGCCTCCTGAGCGCGTCCAGCTCGCTCGCCGTGTCGGCGTGGCCGTAATCGGAGCCGATCACGATGTTGTCCGGCCCGGAGTATTTCAGGATATAGGGCAGGTCGTCGTCGGTCTGGCAGGCGACGTAGATGCGGTTTTCCCTGAGCGCGTCCTGGCTGAGCGTTCTCTTTCTCCTCTGCATCCGGCGCGCCAGGTCGTGCATGACGTAGGGGATCCACTGGGCGCTGACTTCGATGAAGCCGAACTTGAGCCGGGGGAAGCGCTCCGGGACGCCGTCGAACAGGATCGAATGGAACGCGCCGACGACCGCGAGCTTGAACTTGTTGAAGCCGCACTCGCGCTCGAAGAAATCGTGCACGGCGAAGCTGCCGGTCGCCGAGTGGACGCAGACCGGCAGGTCGAGCCGGCTCGCCTCCTCGTAGAGCGGGTAAAAGTAGGGCTCGGAAAGCCGCCGCTCCCCTTCCAGGCCGCGGATGAAGATGCCGCAGGCGCCGTTTTCCTTCGACCAGCGGAGCTCCTCCAGCGCCTTTTCCATGCCGAGCAGCGGCAGCACGGCGACCCAGCGGAGCCGCTCGGGAGCGCGCTTCCAGATGTCGGCCAGCCAGCGGTTGTAGCTCCGCGCCAGCGCCAGCTCCACTTCCGGCCGGTGGGTGAACGGGCGCAAAAAAATCGTCGGGTAGAGGACCTGGACGTCGACTTCGAGCGCGTCCATGTGGCGGATGCGCGCGGCGATGTCCTCCATCTCGCGCGACTCCCGCGGCGTGTCGCCGCCGACGTTGCGCGCCTTGCCGTGGAGCCGGCCGTCGACCAGCCAGGACTCGCCGCCGCTGTCGTCGTCCTTGGGCGTCGCGACGACCTTGGGGCGGTACGCGCGCTCCGATTCGAGCATGTAGTCCCATGTCCGGTCGGTCTCCAGCACGTGGGCGTCGGCGTCGATGGTGATCATACGTCAGTCCCGTCCTCCGGGTCGCGCGAGGGGCGGCGCCGGCGTGCGCTCGGTCTTGGAGCCGACCGAGCCGCCGCATCCCTGGCATAGATACTCATAGAGGTCGCCGTCCGGCAATACCAGCAACAGCCGCTCGCTGACCGGCATCGCCCGGCCGCAGCGGTTGCAATGGAGGAGAGACGCCCTCAGTTGGTCGAACTGTTTCGCCATCGGCCGAGACCGCGCTCTTTACGAAGCCTTGTGGTGCTGCGCTTCATGCGCCGCCCGGGCCTCTTTCACCACCCGGTCGACCAGGTGGATCGGCAGCTCCTCGTAATGGGAGAATTCCATCGTGAAGCCGCCCCGGCCGCTGGTCATCGAGTTCAAGTCCTGCGAATATTTGAGCACCTCGGACATGGGCACGCGGGCCTTGAGCGCCTGGGTATGGCCCAGGGTCTCCATGCCCTCGACCTTGCCGCGCCGGCTGTTCAAGTCGCCGATCACGTCGCCCATGCTGTCGTCCGGCACCGTGATCTCCATGTGCATGATCGGCTCGAGGATCACCGGCCGGGCTTTCTCCACCGCGGCCTTGAAGCCCATCGAGCCGGCGATCTTGAAGGCGATATCGGAGGAATCGACGTCGTGGTACGAGCCGTCGTAGAGCGTCGCGCGGACGTCGACCATTTGGTAGCCGGCCAGGTGGCCCTCCGTCATCGCTTCGCGGATGCCCTTCTCGACCGCCGGGATGTAGTTCCGCGGCACCGCGCCGCCCACGACCGCGTCGACGAACTCGAACCCCTTGCCGCGCCCGAGCGGCTCGATCTTGATCCAGGTGTCGCCGTACTGGCCCCGCCCGCCGGACTGCTTCTTGAGCTTCCCCTGCGCGCTGGCGCTCCCCTTGATGGTCTCTTTGTACGGCACTTTGGGCGCTTTTAAATCGACTTCAGCTCCATACTTGCGGCGCAATTTCTCAACTATCACTTCAATATGGATCTGGCCCATGCCCGAGAGGATGAACTCGCGCGTCTGCGGGTCGCGGTGCATGTCGATGGTGGGGTCCTCCTCCATCAATTTGTGCAGCCCCTGCGGCACCTTCTCCTCGTCCGCCTTGGATTTGGGCTCGAGCGCGAAGGAGATCATGTGGGTGAAATGGCCGAGGCCGTCGAACTGGACGGGCGCCTTTTCGTCGCACAGCGTGTCGCCGGTGGAGACGTCCTTCAATTTCGCCGCCGCGACGATCTCCCCGGCCACCGCCTCGTGGACGCCGTCCTGCTTTTTCCCTTCGAGGCGGAACAGGTGGCCGATCTTCTCCCGGACCTGCTTGTTGGAATTGTACACCGACATGTCCGGCGCGATTTTTCCCGAGACCACGCGCATGATCGAGAGCTTGCCCGCGAACGGATCGATCAGCGTCTTGAAGACGACCGCGGAAAGCGGCGCGGCCGGGTCCGGGCGCCGCGTCTCGGTCTCGCGCGTCACCGGGTTTTTGCCGGTGTAGGCGCCCTCCTCCGGCGGCGACGGCAGGTAGTCGATGACGGCGTCGAGGAGCTGCGCGACGCCGATCTGCCGGAACGCCGAGCCGAAAAAAACCGGGAACAGCTTGCGCTCGAGGACCGCGGCGCGGATGCCGCGCTTCAGGTCGTCGAGCGGCAGGTCCTGGGTTTCGAGGTAGGTCTCCAGCAGCGCGTCGTCGGTCTCGGCGACGCTCTCGAGCAGCCGCTGGCGCGCCGCCGCGGCTTCTTCGGTGAGCTCGGGCGGAATCTCGCCCTCCTTGAACTTGCCGCTCTCGCCCTCGAAGATGAATGCTTTGTTGAGCACGAGATCGACGACGCCCTTGAAGGCCTCTTCGGCGCCGATGGGGAGCTGCAGCGCGACCCCCTTGGCCTCCAGGGCGGTGAAGATCGCCTCGAGCCCTGCCATCACGT
>DASWFA010000339.1:0-3914 GCA_036394475.1 Binatia bacterium | reverse complement strand
CGGAGCGGGCTGCTGAAAAAGGGGCATACGTTCAAGTCCCAGTCCGACGGCGAGGTCGTCATCCACCTGTACGAAGAGATGGGAGTGGGATGCCTGGAGAAGCTCCGGGGGATGTTCGCGTTCGCGCTGTGGGACCGGGGTAAAAATTCGCTCTTTCTCGCGCGCGACCGGATGGGCAAAAAGCCGCTGCACTACGCGCGCTTCGACGGCGGGTTCGCCTTCGCCTCGGAGATCAAAGCGCTGCTCCGGCATCCCGGCGTCGGCCGGACGATAGACTTGAGCTCCCTCGGCAAATACCTGACGCTGGAATACGTGCCGGCCCCTCATACGATTTACGAGTCGATCAAAAAACTCGAGCCGGGCCACTACCTGCTGGGCCAAAACGGCGCTTTCGCGGCTCGAAAGTACTGGGACCTGCCGCTGGCCGACTACCCGATCGGCTTCAAGACCGAGGACGAATACGCCGAGGAGCTCAGGGCCATTCTCGAGCGAGCGGTCAGGACGAGACTCGCCGCCGACGTTCCGGTCGGCGTTTTCTTAAGCGGCGGCATCGATTCCGGTCTCGTGGCCGCGTTCGCCGCCAGGGCGGACCGGAAGATCGAGTGCTTCACGATCGGCTTCGACGAAAAGTCGTTCGACGAAAGCGGTCACGCAAACTCGGTCGCCCGGGCGCTCCAATTGAACCACCGCCTGAAGGTGTTCAACACCGGCGAGATGCTGGCCAACCTGGACCGGCTCCCCGATTTCCTCGACGAGCCGCTCGCGGACGCCTCCATTTTGCCCTTCTATCTGCTTTCCCGGGTCGCCTCCGAAAGCTTGAAGGTCGCGCTGAGCGGCGACGGCGGCGACGAGCTGTTCGCCGGCTATCCCACCTACCAGGCCCACCGCATCGTCACGTATTACGACTCGCTCCCCGAGGCGTGGAAGCGCGCGATCAAATTTATCGCGGCCCGCCTGCCCGTCTCGCACAACAACGTCAGCACGGAGTTCAAGATCAAGCAGTTTTTGCGCGGCGCCGGAGTCTCCTCCGAGATCCGCTTCTTCATCTGGATGGGCAGTTTCACCGAGGGCGAAAAAAAAGAGCTTTTAAGCGCCGAGCTGCGGGCCGCGCTAACGCGCGACGACACCTACGAGGATATCTTCGCTTACGTTCGGAAGAGCGGGCTCAACAAGGACCTGGAAAGAATCCTCTACCTCTCGGCGAAGCTCTACCTGCAGGACGACATCCTGGTCAAGGTCGATCGCGCCGCGATGGCCAACGGCCTGGAGGTGAGATGCCCCCTGCTGGACCAGGAAGTCGTCGAGTTCGCCTCCAGGCTGCCCATGCAATACAAGCTCCGCGGCTTGCAGACCAAGTATCTCCTGAAAAAGGCCGCCGCGGGAATATTGCCGGACTCCATCATCCATCAAAAGAAAAAAGGCTTCGGAGTCCCGATCTCCAAATGGCTCGCCGGCGAGCTCAAGGATTATATGCTCGACCATTTGAGCGAGCAAAAAATCAAGCGCCAGGGATTTTTTAATTATCCCTACGTCAAAAGGCTCATCGACGACCACCTGGCAAAAAGAAAAGACAACCGCAAGCTCCTCTGGACGCTGCTGATATTTCAGGCCTGGCATGAGAGAGCCGTCTAAAATTCCGGCCCAAGCGCGAGGCGGCGGGGAGATTCTATGGGCCGGCGCCTTCGCCGTCCTCTGCTGGTTTGTGCTGTTCCACGGCCTCGGCGCGCCGGCGCTGATGGAGCCCGACGAAGGGCGGAACGCGGAAGTCGCGCGCGAGGTTCTGGCGCTCGGTGATTGGGTCACGCCCCATTATGATTTCATCCCCTATCTGGACAAGCCCATCGCCTTCTTCTGGCTCGTCGCCGGGGCGTACCGGCTCTTCGGCGTCTCGGAGCTTTCCGCCCGTCTGCCCGCCGCGCTCGCGGCGCTCGGCTCGGTCCTGCTGGCGTATCATCTCGCGCGAACGTCGATGGGACCCCGGGCGGGGCCATGGAGCGGCCTGGTGCTGCTCACGAGCCCCGCCGTCATGGCTTTCTCGCGCGCCACGATTTTCGATATGCCGCTCGCCTTTTTCATCACCCTCGCCCTCTGGAGCTTCCGGCGCGGCGAAGCGGCGCGCGGGACGCGGAAGCGGCTTTTTTTCCTCCTCATGTGGGTCGCGATGGCCGCGGCGACGCTGATGAAGGGCCCCATCGGAATCGTCATTCCGGGAATGGTGATCGCTTTCTACCTGCTGGTCACCCGGCGGTGGTCGATGCTCGGCGCGATGGAGCCGGCGCTCGGCCCGGCGATTTTCCTGGTGATCGCCGCGCCCTGGTACCTGTGGGCCGAGGCGCGGAATCCGGGATATCTGAAATATTTTCTCTTCGAGGAAAATTTTCTCCGCTACCTGACGCCGCACTTCAACCGCGGCCAGCCCTGGCATTACTACGCGCTGGTCCTGGCGGTCGGTTTTTTTCCCTGGAGCGCGCTGATCTATCTGCCCTTCAAGGGAATCGCGGCGGCGGCCAAAGACGACGGCAGGCTCTTTCTGCTGCTCTGGGCCGCCCTGCCGGTTTTGTTTTTCAGCTTTTCCCTGGCGAAGCAGCCGGGATATATCCTCCCGGTCTTCCCGCCGCTGGCCATCCTGACCGGGGACGCGATCGCGCGCGCGCTGGAATCCTCTTCCTACCGGACGCGGCTACCGCTGATGGTCCCATGGCTCGTCCTGCTGGCGGCTTTCGGCTATTTCAGCCTGGCGTTGTTCCTGCCCGGCCTGCTGCCGGCCGCTCTCCGCGAGAGCCCGCCGGAGGTAATGCTTTTTATCCGCCAAATTTTCTGGCCCTGGGTCCCCGCCCTGCTCGTTCTCCTGCTGGCCGGGGCGGGCGCGAGCCTGCGGGCGATGCCGGCGCCGTACTATTTTGTTTCGTGCGCCTTTTTCCTGGTTTTTCATCTGTTCGGCCTTGGGATCATGGGCCATATCTCGCGGACGCGCTCTTCCGAAGAGCTGGCGGCCAAGGCGCTCCCCCTCGTCCGCCCGGAGGATCAGCTGGTCGTCTACAACGACTATCGCTCCAGCCTGCCCTTTTACCTGCGCGTAAAGGAACCCATATGGATGGTGCTGCCGGAGCGGCGCGGCGCCGTCATGGGCAGCTTTTACATGGCGGAGAAAAAGCCGCGCCCCGCCCGCGGCGCCGGCGAGGCGGTGCTCGGCTTCGACAAATTCGCCGAATTGTGGGATCATTCACCGGCGCGGCTGCTGGTCTTCGTGGAAGAAAAAAAACTCGCGCAGCTCGCCGGCCGGGTCGGCGCGCCGCCCAAGCGGCTCCTGTCCGTGGGGGAGGTGGCGCTGGTCGCCAATCGATGAAGGGAGCCGGGATATCCATATGACGCAAGTAGTCGTGGTTACGGGAGGCGCGGGAGGCATCGGCGCGCCGATCTGCCGGAGCCTCGCCCGCGACGGGCTGAAGGTCGTCGTCGCCGACTTCGCCGACGAGGCCGGAAGATCGCTGGCCGAAGAGATCGGCCGGCAGGGCGGCGAGGCGCTGTTCCAAAAAGTGGACGTCGGCGACAAGCCGAGCGTGGCGGGGATGGTCGAGAAGACCCTCGAGCGCTGGTCCCGGATCGATTACCTGATCAACGGCGCCGGCGTGCTCACGCGCGCCGCGGTCCTCGACATGGCGGAGGACGAATGGGACCGCGTGCTCAGGATCAATCTTAAAGGCACTTTCCTCTGCTCGCAGGCGGTCGGACGCCACATGGCGGAGCGCGGGTCGGGCCGGATCATCTGCCTGGCCTCGGGGCGCGGCGTGGCCGGCCAGCCGCGCGCGGCCCACTACGCCGCCTCGAAGGCGGGCGTGATCGCCTTCGTCAAATCGCTCGCGGCGGAGCTGGCGCCGCGCGACGTTCTGGTGAACGCCATCGCTCCGGGCGCG
>DASWFA010000338.1:0-1860 GCA_036394475.1 Binatia bacterium | reverse complement strand
GGGCAGCCCCTCCTGCAAGACGGTCCGGATCCAGACGATCGCCGCCGCGATCTCGTCGGTCAGGCTCGAGCCGATCAGCACCAGCGGCACCACCACCAGCGCCGCGATCGATAACGTCGTCACCATGGCGGCAAGACCTTTTCGGCCGCCGAGGCGCCGCTCGACCCAGGCGTAGACCGGCCAGGTGGAGAACGAAATAACGAGCGCCCAGAGGATCGCCGAAAGAAACGGCCGGAGCACGACAAAACAGCCGGCGAGCAGCAGTATGAGAAAGGCCAGGCCGGCGATCTGCTCCACCCGTGTCCCGGTGTTCATTTTTCCTTCCGCCATGCTGGGCTCCATCCCTTAAAGAATCACTTTTCTATACCATAAGTCCCGTGAATTACAGCGTCTTCCCGCCGGCGTCCCGAATGAAGCCATTTACACGGATCAGGTGTTTCCCCGTCGATATTTAGGACATTCACCCGATTGTCTAAAACCAGGCGGAAACCTAGTATACCTCACGCGCGGCTTCTTTCGGCTGCTTTTACAAAAAATTAACCGTTTGCTTCGACGCGGAGGCGGACATGAGACCAGCTTCAGACCATCCGGCAAGGTGTGGGATCATCCTGGCTGCGGGGGAAGGCAAGCGGCTCCAGCCCTTGGTGCGGCAGCTCCGGGGCGATAACCTGCCCAAACAATACGTCACTTTCATCGGCCGCCGCTCCATGCTCGAGCACACGTTCGACCGCGTCGAGAGACTGATTCCGAGAGAGCGCACCGTCACCGTGGTAAGCCAGGACCACCTGAACTATCCGGCGGTTTGCCGGCAGCTCGCGGGCCGTCCCCACGGCACCGTCATCGCCCAGCCCGAGAATAAAGATACGCTGCCGGGGATTTTGTTGCCGCTGATGCACCTTTACAAGCGCCACCCCGAAGCCACGGTCGCTGTGTTTCCGTCGGACCACTTTATCTTCGAAGAGGACCTTTTCATGAGCCACGTAGCCACCGCCTTTCAGGCGGTGGAGCGGAACCCCTCTCTTTTCGTCCTGCTGGGCCTGGAGCCGAACGAAGTCGAGCCGGAATACGGCTACGTCCTGCCCCACGGCGCCACGGAGGAGAAGCCGGCCGGCCTGACGCTCCGCCGCGTGGGGCAGTTCGTCGAAAAGCCGGACCGGGACGCCGCGCGCGCCCTGATCGGCCGCGGCGGGCTGTGGAACACCATGGTCATGGTCTTCAAAGTCCAGTCCCTGCTCGAGATCGTGCGGAAAATCGTCCCGGAGCTGCTCGCGTCGTTCGAAGAGATCAAAAACGCGCTCGGCGCTCCCGACGAGGCGGACCGGGTCAGAGCGCTTTACCGCAATCTATCCCCGGAAAACTTTTCCCGGGGGATTCTGGAGAAATTGCCGTCCCATCGTCCGGCGTGCCTTTCGGTGCTTTCGGTGCGCGGTGTTCTGTGGAGCGACTGGGGTTTGCCGCGGTCGATCGAAAAGGTGCTGAAAATGATCGATTACCGGGAGAGCCTCTACGATCCCCGCAAGGGCGCGCCCGCGACCCGGCTGTGGAGAGCGTTCACCGCGCTCGGCAGAGAGCAGGGCGGGCAGAGAGCTGACATAAGCCCGCTCAAAAAGCAGCCCGTGGGAAGGCTCTCGTCGGTGCGCCCGGTTCCCGGCTATTAGCCGCGCGCCATCGTCGGTCCGTCCTGCGACCCCGTCTTGAAATCAGCGCCCGGCGCCGCAACGCAGCCGGGCGCTGCCGCCCGCTAATAACTCAGCCATCCGTCCACCGACAGCGCGCCGCCGCCGCCCACAAGCAGCGCCAGCGCCATCAGAAACAGCATCAGGCAGAACTCGATGCCGTTGCCCTCGCCGCCGCGGTGGG
>DASWFA010000337.1:0-3468 GCA_036394475.1 Binatia bacterium | reverse complement strand
CCCCGCCGTTTTTTTTGTGCGCCGCGCCCCGGCAACCGGCGGCGCGTGGCATCAAGCTTGCTCCAACCTCCTGGAGCTCCGGTCCCGCGTCCACGGACCGGAAAAAACATCGCAAAGGAGGAAATGATGGCGCATAAAGGTAAGCTTGTTTTGCTGCTGCTCGGATTCCTGTTGCCGTTTCTTGTCGCCGGCAGCGCCGCCGCCGGCGGCTCAAAGGTCAATTTCAGGCTCCAGACCAAACTCGAGCCCTGCTGCGGCGATCCTGAGCCGGAGGGCGAAGGGAAGGCGGAATACCGGACCCAGACGGTCAATGGCCAGCTCAAGCAGGAGCGGTTCAGGGCCGAGGTTAAGATCCCGGTTCCGAGCGCCGGCCTAAACATCGCCGACGCCGCGGCCGCCGAGAGCGCCGACGTCCGGGTGAGCCTCAGCGGCGGCGGCACCTACGCGGTTTGCCGCCTGGAATTCGTCGAGCTGGAGCTGGAGAACGATTTCGAGGACGGCATTCTCATCGAGAGCAAGGCGACCGCGGTCTATCTGGTCGATGTGGCGCGGCAGCTGAAAAAAGGCGGCTACCAGCTGCGGGAATTAAACGGCAGCTGCGATATCGATACGGCGACCGTCGACACGCAAAACGGAGTGCCGGCCGTCCAGTCGGGCGACGTCGCGACGGCGACGGTCGTCGCGTCCGGCGACACCGACTTTCTCGACGGCACATTGGCCGAGTGAGGCGCTTCTCGAGACTGGAAAAGCAAAGGGCCGGTGGCATCAGCCACCGGCCCTTTTTCTTTGAAGCGGTAAGAGAGCTCTACTCCCGAATCGCCGCGGCCCGTCTCTGCAGGTAGGCGTTGCGCACCGCGCTGTAAAGATCGACCACCGACTCCTCGACGCGCTGAAACCGATCGAGATTCAGAGAGCGCTCGTTGATGCCGTCGGTGACGTACAAGCCGGCGGAAACGCCGAAAGGCCAGATCCAGCTGGGTGGATACATGAACCCATCCACCACTTTGCCGGCGCCGTCGCGAACCGTCATGGGCTCGGGCACTAGCGGCAGCACCAGATAGGGTCCCGGCTTGGCGCCCCAGACGCCGAGCGTCTGGCCGAAATCCTCGTCCGCCTGCTGGATGCCGAAGTAGTCCTTCGCGACATCGAGGAAGCCGACGTAGCCGATCGTGCTGTTGATGGTGAAGCGGGCCACCTCGCGCGCGGCTCTCTCCGGTTTGCCCTGGAAGAGGTTGTTCATGACCCGGCGGACCACGGCCAGATTGTCGAACGCGTTATGCAGGCCCCTCTGAAACGAGTCCGGCAGAGCCCGGTCCCATCCCGTGGCGAGGGGCTTTACGATAAGCCGGTCGACTTCCTTGTTGAACCGGAACATCGGCTCGTTGAACTTCTCCCAGGGGTCGAGCTCCGCTTCGCTGTCCAAAGCAGGGGCCGCCTGGGCCTCGAGCACTTCCCCGGTTTCCGAAGTCGCCGGAGTCTCCAAGCTCAGCGTTACCGGCACAGCGCCGTTCTCTATCGCCCAGGCGCGCGCGCCGCCGCCGAGCGTCAAAGCCGTAAGCGCCAGAATCCAGACCATCCAAAAACCCGCCATCCGCCTATCCGTCGCCATATTTGTAAACCCTCCTGGTTGATGAAAACCCAAGCTTCTTGTACACGAACTCGGTTATCTCGTCAAGCTGATTATTTCGCTTGCCCGGGGGCGCTATTTCCGGCCTTTTCGGCCCTCCGGCAAAAGTTTGCAAAGCCCCGTAGAATCAGCTATTTTTACGGCGTGACCGATAATCAAAAGGCTCCCAGGGTCGTGCTCGGCGTCGCCGGCGGGATCGCCGGATACAAAGCCGTGGAATTGGTGCGCCTGCTGGTCCAGGGCGGCTTCACGGTCCAGGTCGTCATGACCCGCGAAGCGGTCCAGTTCGTCACGCCCCTCACGTTTCAAACCTTATCGGGCCGCCCGGTCGCGACCGAGATCTTCAGCCTGACCGAGGAGTCCGAAATCGGCCATATCAACCTGGCGGACCAGGCCGACGTTTTCGTCATCGCTCCGGCCACCGCCAACGTGATCGGCAAGATCGCCTCCGGCATCGCCGACGATCTGCTGACCACCGTGGTGATGGCGACCCGGGCGCCGGTGCTGTTCGCCCCGTCGATGAACGTCCATATGTTCGAAAATCCGATCGTGCAGGAAAACGTCCGCAAGCTCCGGCGCCTGGGCTATCACTTCATGGAGCCGGCCGAGGGCTTTCTGGCGTGCGGCTACGAAGGCAAGGGGCGCCTGCCCGAGCCGGCGGAGATCGTCGAGGAGATCCGGAGCCTGCTAAAAAAAAAGGACTTGGCGGGTGAAAAGCTCCTGATCACGGCCGGACCGAATCAGGAGCCGATCGATCCGGTGCGCTATCTGACCAACCGCTCCTCCGGAAAGATGGGCTACGCGCTGGCGCGCGCGGGCGCGCGCAGAGGCGCCGAAGTGACCCTCATCGCCGGGCCCACCTCGCTCCCGGCGCCGTCGAAGGCGCGGCTCATCCGGGTCCGGACCGCCGCCGAGATGCGCGCGGCCGTGCTTGAGAGCTTTCCCGAATCCACGGCGGTCGTCATGGCCGCCGCGGTGTCGGACTACAGCCCGGAGAAGTTCGTCCCCCGCAAGCTCAAAAAATCCGACCGAGCGCTCCGCCTCGATCTCAAGCTCAACCCGGACATTTTGAAAGAGCTGGGGGCGAAAAAAAACGGCCGGCTCCTGGTCGGCTTCGCGGCCGAGACGGAGGACCTCGTCGCCAACGCCGGCAAAAAGCTCAAGGAGAAAAATCTCGACATGATCGTGGCGAACGACGTCACGGCCGAAGGCGGCGGCTTCGAGGGGGACACCAACATCGCCACGCTGCTCGACCGGCGCGGCAACGTCCAGGCGCTGCCGCTCATGACCAAGGACGAGCTGGCGGACCGCATCTTCGATTTTCTCCAAGCCTTGAAGGCCGAACGGCCTTGATTCGCGCGGGCCTGCCCGCGGCTTTGGTTTTCCCGTATCCCGGCCGGCTTGCGGCCGATAGACTCCGCCCTGCTTAGTTGATAGTCCATGAGCAACGATGCTAGGATGCTCCCGGTGGAACCGCCGGCGCCGGTCGATGACCGCGAAGAATTGCGGATGATGGCATCCGCGCTGCGCCGCCACTTGCAGTGGAAAGCGCGCGCCGGGATCCGCGTCATCGCCAAAGGGCGCCCCGCCGGGACCGGCCCGAAAACCATGACCCCGATAAACGCCGAGCTTTTTTCCGCCGCCGCCGCCGCGCCTGAAGCCAGGACGCTGGAAGAGCTGAGAGACCATATCGGCGACTGCCGCCGGTGCAAGCTCTGGTCCGGGCGCACCCATCTGGTTTTCGGCGTCGGCAACCCCCGCGCCGATGTGATGTTCGTCGGCGAGGGGCCGGGACGGGACGAAGACTTGAAGGGCGAGCCGTTCGTGGGGCGCGCCGGCCA
>DASWFA010000336.1:0-2614 GCA_036394475.1 Binatia bacterium | reverse complement strand
TTTCCGGCGCAAGGGCCGGACAAGGTTTTTATACCCCATATCCCGGGAAAGCAAAACAGGGGACTTCGCGTAAATAAAGGATGATGACGCCGGAGCGTATGCGGGGCCACGCGGCGAGACCGCGGCGGGACGGATGAGAATTAGCGAAGCGGGCTGGCGATTGTCGGTGCTAAAGAGAAGAACGCGAGGCAGCGGTGGAAAATGAAGCTCTAAGCTACTTGACCCGGATCATCAGATCCCCGGAGCGCCACCCCAGGTTGCGGCAGATCGCCACCACCCGGTCCCGCGACCGCGCGACGATGGTGACCAGAGAGTGAGTCGGCATGTGCAGAACTATCCAAGAGCGCATCTTACGTCCCTCCTCGCAGGATGGGTAACGCAATAAGCGTGCCTCACCGGATATGTAGTTTTTATCGAATTATCGGGCCTTCTCGCCGATTCCAGGGCCCGCGCGCCGCATGAGCCGCGCAAATTGTTCAGGAGACGGCAAAATTGTCCGGAGACCGGCGTCAAAAACCTGACGTTAGGGGGACGATTTGGCCGCGCGGCGGGTGGAAATGTTTTTTATGCGGCGGGCCGGACAATTTTGCCGGGGCGCGCGGGCGGCGGGGCATCGGGCAGCGCCCGGTCCAGCACGTCGCCGGGAGCGGGCGCGGCGAGGTAGCGCCCGAGCTCGCGCCGGACGTAGCCTGCGTGGCGGTTCAGGTGAGCGAAAACGGAGCTGTCGAAGGCGAACGCCTCCAGGGCGGCGGGATTCTTCCACAGGAGCCGGAGAAACACCTTCCAGAAATAGGGGCGCATCGCCTTGTTCTTGATGCCGAAGTGATAAATCTCTTTCACGAGGACGGCGGCGAGCTCGCGCGCGTTCCGCCGGAGCGCGCGGAGCGGAATTTTCGTCCGGAGCGCCAGCAGGGCCGGCAGCGAACGGGCGAAGTAGGCCTCGGGCGCGTAAACCGCGCCGACCAGGGCGGCGTAGCGCTCCAGATATTCCCGCTTGGTGAGCGCGCCCTTGGGGATGAAGTTGATCCCTTCCATCGTGGAAACGCCGCCCAGGTCGAGCTCCAGGAGCCGCCCCTCCGCCCGCAGGCGGCGCGCGAGCTGCGTGTGCGGGATCGCCTGCAAGAGGCCGACCATCGCGACGCCGATGCCGGAGGCCTGGACGAAGCGCCGCTGCGCCTCGAAGACGCCCCGCTCCTCGCCGTCGAAGCCGACGATGAAGCCGGCGGTGACGTGGATGCCCCGCGCGCGGAGCCGGGCGAGCTTTTCCAACGGATTCCCCGGCACGTTCTGCATCTTCTGCGTCGTCTTCAGGAGCTTGGGGTCGGGCGTCTCGATGCCGATGAAGACGTGGAAGAAGCCCGCGTCGGCCATGCGCCCGACGAGCTCGTCGTCGTCGGCCAGGTTGATCGACGCCTCGGTGTAGTAGCGGAACGGATAGCCCTCGGCGCGGTTCCACGCGGCCAGCTCTTCGAGCAGCGCCTTGGCTTTTCTTTTATTGCCGATGAAGTTGTCGTCGACCAGAAAGACATAGCCGCGAAAGCCCAGCCGCTTGAGCGCCGCCAGCTCGGCCGTCACCTGCCGCGGCGTCTTGGCGCGCGGCACGCGGCCGTAGATCTCGATGATGTCGCAGAACTCGCAGCGGAACGGGCAGCCGCGCGAGAACTGGACGTCCATCGTGACGTAGGCATTGAGGTCCGGCACCAGGTCGAAGCGCGGCGGCCGGACCGCCTCCATGTCGGTCTCGGCGCCGCCCTGGTAATGCCGGCCGCGCCGGCCGGCGCGGAGGTCGGCGGCGAATTCGTCCATGATGTTTTCCGCCTCGCCGAAGCAGACCCAGTCGGCGTCGGCGGCGGCGGCCTCGGGGAGCGCGTGGGTGAAAGGCCCGCCCACGGCGATCGGCTTGCCGCGCGCCCGGGCGGCGGCGACGCAGAGCCGGTAGTCCTCCCGCTGCGCCAGCATGAGGCTCAAAAAGACGACGTCGGCCCACGCCCAATCGGCCTCGGTCTCTTCGGCGACGTTGCGGTCGATCAGGCGGAGGGAAAAGTCGTCGGGGAGATAGCTCGCGATCGTCAGCAGCCCGAGCGGCGGCATGATCGCCTTGCGGCCCCACAGGAGCTGGACCGACCTGGAGGTGTTCCAGAAAGTCTCCGCGGGAAATTTGGGATAGAGCATCAGGACGTTCATGACGCCTCCCGGACGGGTTTATCCTACCCGGTTTCACGGAAGGAGAAAAGACGGGGTTTGACGCGCGGCGCCCGAATCGCGGACAATGGCCGGCCATGGAAGAAAAAAAACTCCAGATCGACGCCGCCGCCCTGGCGCGCGAGACGAGATGCGCGCCGAAGTCGAGCAGGCGATCGCCGAAGGCAAGGGCCGCGTCGTCGTCGATAACAAAGCGGCGGGCGCGGGGCGGCAACCGGCCGCCGTACGCCGCTGCGGCTATTGCGGCGGCGAATTCACCAGCGAGATTTCTGCCTGCCCGATCTGCGGCCGGGCGGCCAAGGCTTCGTTCTGGGCGAAGCTGTTCGGCAAGTAAAATCGGGGCGGGTTTAAAAAAATCGCGCTCAACGCAATCCCTCGCCCGCCCGCCGGGCCAAGCCGAAGTCGAACACGC
>DASWFA010000335.1:0-2071 GCA_036394475.1 Binatia bacterium | reverse complement strand
CAGCTCGCCCGGGGCGATGGCCGCGAAGCCTTCCGCCACGGTGCGCAGCAGGGCCGCGTCCCCCTTGCGCACGGCCCGCCGGAGCTCGTCGCGAAAGACCGGCGCCGAATGGCGGAAATCGGCCTCGACGCCCATTTTGTTCAAGAGATAAAGCGCCGACGGGGCGTCGGCCACAAAGACGTTGATTTTATGCCGCCTGGCCGCCTCGACGATCGCGTCGTTGTTGGGAAACAGGACCACGGTCGTAACCCCGTTCTCTCTCAGCCGGTCGATATGCTGGTCCCCCACCTTGACCCCGACCGGAAACCCTTTCAGCGACGCGATGTCCGTGATGCCGGAAATGTCGCTGCGAAAAAAGATCGACGCGTCGATCGCGGCATAGGGCGGAGTGAAATCGAAGTATTCCCGGCGCTCGGCCGTCTCGACGATGGAGTCGATCACGTCGAACTCGCCCGCGAGCGTGCGCCGCAGCGCTTCGCCCCAGTCCATCGCGTGGATCTCGACCTGGATGCCCGTCTGCTTTTCCCACGCCCGCCATTGATCGATCAGGATGCCCTGCAGCTTGCCCGCGTCCGATAGAAACGCGTAGGGCGCGTAGCCGTTGTCCATCACGACCCGCAGGGCGCGCGGCGGCGCGGCGGCGGTCCCGGCCGCGGCGCCGGCCGAAATGTCCGGGGCGATGGCGAGCGCGGCGGCGACCGACAGGACGGCCGCCAGGCGCCGCGCCCTCACAGCCGGCCCGGGCCGCAAGGGCGGATTCAATTTCGCCATGCTTCTTTCTCAGCCACGGTGTTCCAAGTCCGCCACAGCGACGGAGACGGCGCGATGCGCGGAAATAAAAAAGGCCCGGCCGGAACTAGTCCGGTCGGGCCCTTCGTCGAATTATCAGAGTTGTCAGTCCAGAGTCCGCCGGATCTCCCCGCGCCTGCCAACTGAGCTGAGAGACTATCCCCTCGCGAGTGGATACTGTCAAGACCTTTGCCCGGAGGGGCCCGGGCGCTTCTCGTTTCCGCTCTTGGGGAAAAAATAAGCTAGAGCGTATAGGCCAGGTCGAGGGCGCCGATCTCTTGGATGGATTTGCCGCGGCTCTTTTTCAGCAGCTGGAACATCTGACAGGCGAAGGCGACGTCGCTGATCATGAGGCAGCCCATGTAGAGGCTGTCGTCGTGGTCCATGACCAAGTAGCACTTGGTCAGGTCGCCTTCGTGCTGCCGCACTTCTTTCAGGACGCCGGTCTCGCCGGCGATAGTTTTTTCCCGCTGGCCGCCGATCCAGCTCCAGACGGGGGGCCAGCTATGGTGGCGCCGGTAAGACACCAGCGGATGGTCGCGGAGATTCATGAAGGGTTGATTCTCTACCAACCCCGCGCGAATGCTATCGGGTAGATACCCGAGTCGTGTTAAGAAGACACCCGGGCGCCGCGGCGCCGCTCAGCCGGCGGATTCGGCGAAAAACTTGCCCGGCATCTCGATCGGCGGCAGACTCTTGTTTTCGATCGAGCCGCCGAGGATCTCCTCGCCGGTCGGGGTGATCCGTGTGGCCTGTCCGGTCTGAGGCTTGTTGCGGACGCCGGCGCCGATGCGCAGCACGACCAGGTTCCCTTCGCCGGTGTTCAGGTAGCGGTAGTAGGCGCCCTTCGGCAGCAGCACGCCCTGGAAGGGCTTGAGCCGCATCTCGTCGCCCTTTTCGTCGAACACGCTCATCTCGCCTTCGAGAACGATGAAGGAGTGGTCTTCGTCGAGGTGGGTGTGGATCTCGTTCTCGCCGCCTTCGGCGTTGATCTTGCAATGGATCCACATGTTCGGGGTCTCCGCGACGAGCTGCGTCACCCGGCCCTGCTGCATGTACGGGGTTTTGAGCGAGAACATCTGGGCCTTCGGCGTCTCGTCTTCCTTGAATTTGGCGGCGGCGGTTGCGGTGGTAAAAGGCATGGGGCGCTCCTTTCAGTTGTGTCGGGTCATTATAGGCTCAAGCGTTCACTCCGTCAATTTTAAGATTGTACAGCTTGATCACGTTCTCGCGGACCACTTTCCTGAACACGTCTTTGGGCAGGCTGCCGAGCTCCCGGGCG
>DASWFA010000334.1:0-3457 GCA_036394475.1 Binatia bacterium | reverse complement strand
AGACAGCCGGTCGAGCCGTTGTCCACGGCGCCGCCGATCACGGCGGCCTCGGGGAACTCGCGGTGCGCGCGGAGGATCGCCTCGCACCAGTCGGAAGCGACGCGGCAGTGGTCTTCCGTGACCGCGACGATCTCGCCGGCGGCTGCGGCCATCGCCAGGGCGCGGAGCTGAAACACCGTGCGCCCAGGCGCCTCCAGGCGCCGGATCTCCGGATAACTGGAATCTGCGGGGAGGCTTCGGCCGGTCCCGTCGGCGACGATAATCTCGGCGCCGGCCCGGCGGGCCTGCGCGTAGAGCGAATCCAGGCAGACGCGCGCCGCCGGCCACGGCTGGGTCGCGGCGATCGCTATCGACAGGAGAGGTCTGGAGACGGACATCTTGAGGGGCCATCGTAACCAAATACGCCGGGCGTTTCAAAGACTAGCCGCGGCTTCTCCGTTGGTTTCAGGATGTCGTAGGCCGGTTCGTTGACTGCCTGTCTTCGTTTGTAGTATCTCCATTTCAGTATTGTTCGAGCGGGAAATAAAAACGATGAGCGATCTGGATGCGATCGAGCGCGCGCTGGAAGAAAAAAATCTCTTCGGCTACTGGACCGTCGGATCGGGCGCCGCTTACGCCGAGCCCAAGTCCTCTTTCGAGCCCTGCCTGTGGAAATGGCAAGACGTGCAGGACGCGCTCGATCGGACGGGCGCCGAGCTCGGCCTGGACCAGACTTTCCGGCGCTTCATCGGCTTCAGCACGCCGGCGCTCAACAAATCGACGACGCACACGTTGATCCTCGGCGCCCAGCTCGTCAAGCCCGGGGAGATCGCCGAGGCCCACCGCCACACGATGGGGGCGATCCGCTTCGTCATCCGGGGCGGCGGCGCGCAGACCACCGTCGACGGCGAGCCGTTCCCGATGGAAGCGGGCGACCTGATCACCACGCCCGGGGGGACCTGGCACGACCACTACAACGGCTCGGCCGAGCCGGTGATCTGGCTCGACGGCGCCGACCGGCCGATCATCAAATTCTTTCAGATCGGTTTTCACGAGCCCTTCGGCGAAAGGCGCCAGCCGCTTTCGCGCGCCGTCGGCGCCACGGCGCATGAGCTCGGCCCGCTCAGGCCGAATGGGTTGGCGCACAATGCGGGCGCCTTCCCCGCCTACCGCTACAAGTGGGAGGACGCGCTCAAGGCGCTCGAAGTTTTGGGCGAGCGGCCCGGCGACCCGCACGACGGCATCCTGCTCCGCTACACCCATCCGCTCACGGGCGGCCCGACCCTGCCGACGCTTTCCTGCGAGCTGCAGATGCTGCGTCCCGGAGAGCAGACGGAATCGCATCGCCATACGAGCACGGCGGTGTACCACGTGTTCCGCGGCGCCGGTTTTACCGAGATCGACGACGTCCGCTTCGACTGGCAGACCGGCGACTCGTTCACCGCGCCGCTCTGGCGCCGCCATCGCCACGGCAACACGGGCCGGGACGAAGCGGTGCTTTTCGTGATGAACGACCGGCCGGTGCTGGAAGCGCTCGGATTTTACCGTGAAGAAGCGGCGTAGCCGCTCCGCCCGAAACGCATACCCGGGACCTGCGCAATTCAACGGGGATGGATACATGATCGTCGAACGCCGAAGCGGCGGGAATATTTTTTCTTTGCTGGTTTTTCTTTCCTGCCTGCTCGGGCCGCCGGCGGCTCTCGCGCAGAGCCGGGAAAAGGTTTTCATCACCGCGACCAACGCCGAGGACGTGACCTCGACGCTGTTTCTGTACGGCATCGAAAAAGGACTGTTTCGCGGCGAAGGGATCGACCTCGAGTTTCGCCTGCTGCCGCCGAACCTGGCGCTGGCGGCGCTGGTCGCCAAGGAAATCGACTACGCCTCGACGGTGGGGAGCCCGTTTCGCGCCGCCGTCCGGGGATTTCCGGTCAAAGTCGTCGCCGTCGGCCTCGACAAGCCGTTGTTCTATATCATGGCGCAGCCGGCCATCCAGTCCGTCAAGGATCTCAAGGGGGCGAAATTCGCCGTGAGCTCCCTGCAGGGGAGCGGCGCGCGCTCGGCCCGGGCCGGACTGCAAACGCTGGGCCTCCATCCGGACAAAGACCTGACGTTCATCGTCATCGGCAACTCGGCGACGCGGATGCTGGCGATGGAGACGGGTTCGGTGCAGGCGACGGTCGTGCCGGCGCCGGATAATTTTCGGCTGCGGGAAAAAGGCTTCCGCGAGATGATGTTCACCGGGCGCTATATCACCGAGCCTTTCGTGGGCATCGCGGCGACCCGGGAGAAGGTCGAGGCGAGCCCGGGCCAGGTCAAAAAGGTGACCAAAGGTTTTTTGCGGAGCCTCGGCGCGGCGAAGCGGGAGCGCAAAGAGATGATCGAGTTTCTCATGCGGCGATTCAAGTTCAAGCAAGAAAACGCCGTCGAGATCTACGAAACGCTGCTGCAGAGCTTTACCAGAGACGGCACCGTCGAGCCGGCGGCCCTGAAGGAGTATCTCGATCTCATCAAAGCCGAGGCCCGCGTGCAGAAGGAAATCGCCGTGTCCGACATCGTGGACTTCCGCCTGCTGCGCGAGGCCGCGCGGGAGCTCGAAAGGTAAACGGCGCTAAAGGCATGGCCAAGACCCCGGTAAAAGATCTGCGCGGGCATCTTCGTCGGCTCGAAGCCGAGGGCCGTCTGGTGCGCGTCGCCCGGCCCATCAATAAGGACACGGAGCTGCATCCCCTGGTGCGCTGGCAGTTTCGCGGGCTCAAGGAAAAAGACCGCAAGGCGTTCCTCTTCGAAAACGTGATCGACAGCCGCGGCGCCGCCTATGACATGCCCGTCGCCGTGGGCGCCATCGCCGGCTCGCAGGAAATTTATAATCTCGGCCTCGGCTGTGGCGACGACGAGGTTTACGACCGCTGGCAGGAGGCTTTTAAAAACCCGCTGCCGCCGGCCCTCGTCGGCGGCGCGCCGGTGCACGAAGTGGTCCACGCGGGCGATAGCTTGCTCGCGCACGGCGGGCTGGACGAATTCCCCGTGCCGATCTCCACGCCCGGCTTCGACAACGCCCCCTACCTGAACTCGGCCATCTGGATCGTGCGGGACCCGGAAACGGGAATCCGCAACATGGGCGTTTACCGCGGCCAGATCAAAGGGTCGCTCCGGACCGGCATCATGGGCGACGCGAAGCACGATTTCGGCCGGATCTGGGAAAAATACAACGCCCGCGGCCAGCCGATGGAGGCGGCGGCGGTGATCGGCGCGTCGCCCGGCGTCTATTTCGCCGCGATCGAGGTGATGCCGCTCGGCGTGGACGAGATCGACATCGCGGGCGCGCTGGAGGGCGCGCCGGTCGAGATGGCGCGCTGCAAGACGATCGGCCTCGAGGTCCCCGCGCACGCGGAGATCGTTTTGGAGGGCAGAGTGCGCACCGACATCCTCGAGCCCGAGGGCTCCTTCGGCGAGGCGCACGGCTACTGCGACCCGCGCT
>DASWFA010000333.1:0-4523 GCA_036394475.1 Binatia bacterium | reverse complement strand
CGATCTCCTGGACCTCGACGGCCTTGTCGTAGTTCTCGATCTGCTCTTTGATGATCCGGCTGATCTCAGCGGTGCCGATTTGCATTTTTCCTCCGCTAATAGCTTTGCTCGAGCTGCTTTTTCATTTTGTCCAGCTGCGCGCGCACGCTGCCGTCGTAGATTTTGCCTTCCAGGTGGACCACCACGCCGCCGATCAGGGCCGGATCGCTCTCCTGGTGGATGACGATCTTCTTGCCGGAAATCTTCTCCAGCGCCGCGCGGAGACTCGAGAGATCGCTTTCCTCGAGCGGCGCCGCCGCGACCACGCGCGCCTGCGCCTGGCCTTTTTTCTCGTCGAGAAGGCGCCGGTAGCGCTCGACGATGGCGGCGAAATAGCCCAGCCGGTCGCGCTCGACGAGCAGCGCGAGGAAGTGCGTCGCCAGCGGCGAGAGGCCGAGGCCCCGCGCCACCTCGACCACGATCCTTTTCCGGCTCTCGACGCCGAAGGCCGGGTTGTTGAGGACGCGGCTCAGCTCGGGATTTTCCATCGCCTCGGCGAAGCGCTCCAGCTCGCCGAGCACGTCGTCTTCCTTCTGCCGGCCGGCGGCGAGCTCGAAAAGGGCCTTGGCGTAGCGCCGGCTGTGGGCTCCTTGAATCATCGCGCCGCTCCGACTTCGCTCAAGAACTCGCCGACGATGCGCTTCTGATCCGCCGGCTGGAGGTTGTCGCGCACGAGCTTTTCCGCGGCCTTTTCGGCCGCCTCGACGATCTCGCGCCGGAGCTCCTGGCGCGCCAGGCGGATCTCCTGCTCGGCGAGAAAGTCGGCGTCGGTCTTGACCCGGGCCGCGATCTCTTGCGCCTCGGTGAGGAGCCGGGCCTTTTCCTTCTCCGCCTCGGCGAGGAACAGCTCGCGAATCTCGCGGAGCTCCTCGGCGAGACGCGCCAGGCGGCCGCGATAGTCGGCCAGAATCCCCTCGGCCTGCCGGCGCGCCGCTTCCGCCTCGTCGACGGCGGCGGCCATGTCGTCGCGCCGTTTTTTAAAGAAGTCCCGGGCCAGGGGGAAGACGAACCGATAGACGAGAAAAAGAAAGATGAGAAAATTGATGAAGGGAAAGAGCAAGCTCGCGGCGCCGGCCGCGTGTTCCTCGGCCGCTTCCGACGCGAGGGCCGCGGGCGCCGCCCACAATAGGGACAAAAAGAGCGCGACCGGGAGGCTCATCCGATTTTCCTCCCGAGGACCTTCTCCGCCATCCGGCGCGCGATGACCGCCGCTTCGCCGAGGGCCGCCTGGCGGCTCGCGGCGAGCTCTTTTTTGATCTCCTCGCGCACCGCCGCGAGGCGCGCCGCCGCCTGGTTGCGCGCCTCGGAGATCCATTGCTCGCGCGTCCGGCGCGTCTCGGCGAGGATCGCCTCCTTCGCCGCCGCCCCCTCGTCGTGCGCCTTGGCGACCGCGCTCTCGTACTCGGCGCGGAGCCGCTCGGCCTCGGCGGTGAGCGCCGCGGCCGCCGCCTTCAAGCCGTCGGTCTTTTTTTCCCGCTCTTCGAGCAGCGCGAGAAAGGGCTTGAACAGGACCTTCGACAGGACGAACCAGAGCGCCAGAAAGGCGGCGATTTGAACGAGGACCGTGTAATACATACTTCAGCTTAACGGCGTATGCGTTTCCCAAACATGGGCGGGCCCGGCGCTGGGGCCGCGTCCACGAGACGGACGAAAAATAAACCTGGAATGCGGGGAACGACGAGCGGCGCTCCGAAGCCTATTTCTCCAAAGTCACGAGCTTGGGAGAGCCGCCCTCAAAGGCGTTCTCGTTATTCGAAACCGGCGGAGGCGGAATCTCGAGCTGCTTGCCGCCGCCCATGGCGCAGCCCCCGTCGAACACCACGCCCTCGGCGACGACCACTCGCGGCGCCGCGATGTTGCCGCGGAGCCGCGCCGGCGCGCCGAGCTCGACCCTGTCCCGGGCGGTCACGTCGCCTTCGACCTGCCCCCGGATCACGACCGCGGCGCCGGAGATGTTGGCCCGGATCTCCGCGCCCTCTCCGACCGTCAGGCTGCCGCGGCAGAGGATCTCTCCGTCCACGCTGCCGTCGATCCGGGCCGAGCCCTCGAGCCTCAGCTGCCCGGTCACCCGGCTGCCCTTGTAAAAGTGCGCCACCTGGTCGTCCAGGGACGCCTCCACGTGCGCGCGCGAGCTCTCGACCGCCGCGCCCGGCAGCAAAACCGGGCGGTCTTCGAACAGCGGCGCTTTGGCGCGCGGCGCGCGGCGGAACCAGGACATAAATGCCAGACCTTTCGGACGGAGTTTTCTATAGCATCCGGCACCACCGTTGTCAAAAGAGAGGCCGGGGATTTTTCTATGTTTTCGGCGCGCCGGCGAGGTATTTTCGCCCGACCATCCGGGCGAGCGTGCGGGCGTTCTGGACCGCGTAGGCCCCGGCGTCGTTGTTGTAGTAAAAATAGACGTCTCTCCCCGCGCGCGCCGTGTCGGTCGCGAACTCCGCGTCGCGGGCGATCTGGGCGTCGCTGTAGCGCGAGGCGTACAGCGCCGCCGCGCCGTGCCGGCGTATGTAGCAGAACGGCCCGAGGACGGGGATATCCTGCGCGAGGCCGCGCCAGTCGGCGAGGCAGACCGTCCAGCCGGCTTTTTCCACCGCCCGGTAGACCTCCGGGACGAGCCAGCTTTCGTCGCGGAACTCCAGCGCGATCCTGAGCTTTTTCCGCCGCCCGAGCGCGCGCGCCAAGCCGCGCAGCCGGCCGACGTCGGCTTTCATGCGCGGCGGCAGCTGAAAGAGGATCGGCCCGCGCTTTTTCCCCAGGCGGGCGGAGTTTTTTAGAAATAAATTGACGCTCTCCCCGGGCTCTTTCAGCCGCTTGATGTGGGTGATGAAGCGGCTCGCCTTGACCGCGAAGACGAAGCCGGGCGGCGTCTTTTTCGCCCACAGGGCGAAGGTCTCGGGCGGCGGCAGGCGGTAAAAGCTGTTGTTCACCTCCACGGTGGAAAAATGGCGCGCGTAAAACGCCAGCCATTCGCTCTCGGGGCAGGACTTCGGGTAAAATTTGCCGTTCGCCCAGTGCTTGTAGTTCCAGCCGCTGGTGCCGATGAAGACCCTGCCGGCCATGTTTATTTCTTTGTCGTCCGGTCGAAGACGACCCGCGCGCCGGCTTCGGTATCGAGGAGATGCTTCTGGATCTTCGAGCTGGGCGTCTTGGGCAGCGCGTCGCGGAATTCTAGGTAGCGCGGAATCTTGAAAGCCGCCAGCCGCTCCCGGCAATGGCGCCAGAGCTCTTCCGGGTCGAGCGTCGCCGCCGCCTTGAGCACGACGTACGCCTTGACCTCCTCCTGGCGGATCGGGTCGGCGACGCCGACCACCGCCGACTCGGCGACCAGCGGATGGGCGTTGAGCGCCCGCTCGACCTCCTCGGCGGAGATGTTCTCGTCGCCGCGCTTGATCATGTCTTTCTTCCGGTCGACGAAGTAGAGAAAGCCGTCGCCGTCGAGGTAGCCGAGGTCGCCGGTATGGAGCCAGCCGTCGCGCAGCGCCGCGGCGGTCGCCGCCGGGTTTTTGTAATAGCCGCGCATCACCGCCGGGCTCCGCTTGACGATCTCGCCCAATTGCCCGGGCGGCAGCGCCGCGCCGTCCTCGCCGAGGATTTTTATCTTATGGACCTCGGGCGCCGCCGGCAGGCCGCAGCTCCCGAGCTTTCTTTGCGCCTTGTCCGGCGGGCCGAGGACGCTGAGTATATCTTCCGTCAGGCTGTACGAGCCGGCGACCGTGAGGCCGAAGCGCGCTTCGAATTTCACGTGCAGCTCCGGCGGCAGCAGGGCGACGGCGAGGCGGAGCGGGTTGTTCGCGTCGTCGGATTTTTCCGGGCGGCTCAGGAGAATCGTCGGGATCGTCCGCATCAGGCTCGCCACGGTGGCGCCGTATTCCCGCGTCTCGTCCCAGAAGCGCGAGGCGCTGAACTTCTCCGCCAGCGCCAGGCTGCCGCCGACCGAGATCATCGCCAGCGCCATGTGGCAGAGCGCGTTCACGTGGAAGAGCGGCATCATGACGAAGGCGCGGTCGCGCTCGTCCCAGCCGAGCGCCTCGGCCCGCTTTTGCGGCGCCAGGGCGTAGGCGAGCTGGGTCAGCATGACGCCCTTGGGCCGGTCGGTCGTGCCGGACGTGTAGGTGATCGAGGCGAGGTCGTTTGGCAAGACATCCACCCCCCGACCGGCTGGCGTGGCGCGGGAAGCCGGATGTAGGAATTCATCCCAGCCTAATCGGCCGGGGGCCGAATCGCTGTCCAGGCAGACGACTTTTTTTAGACGGGGCCGGTCTTCGGATGGGCCGATAAGGGCGATAAGGGATAGATAGGCCGGCTCGGTGACGACGAAAGCCGATTCGGAGTGGTCCAGGACGTAGCCGGCCTCTTCGGCGGAAAAGGCCGTGTTGATCGGCACGAAGACCGCGCCGATCTCGGCGGCGGCGAAGACGGCGAGGAGAAACTCGGGGCGGTTGGAGAGGAGGAGCGCGATCTTGTCGCCCTTTTGGACCCCGAGG
>DASWFA010000332.1:0-7647 GCA_036394475.1 Binatia bacterium | reverse complement strand
GGAGAAGAGCTGGGAGATCAACGCCGGCGTCGAGCAGGGGCTGTTTCAGGATCGAGTCAAGCTGGGCGCGACGTACTTTCACCGCGAAGTCAAAGACATGATCGAAGCCAGGCCCATCGCCGATCCTCCCTTCTGTTTCCGCGCGGTCAACGTCGGGCGGGCGCGCTTCGACGGCGTGGAGTGGAGCCTGGCGGCCAAGCTCCTCTCTTTCCTCGGGCTCGGCGCCAATTATACTTATCTCGACTGGGACACCGCCGACGGCACGCTGCCGCGCCGGCCGCGCCATCGCGGCAGCTTGAGCCTGAACTATCATCAAGATGCTTTGGAGATGAGCCTGATCGCCAATGTCATCGGCCGGCGCGACGACTTCAGCGCGACCAAATTCACCAGCATCAAGATGCCGGGCTACGCCCGCTTCGATCTCGCGGGCTCCTACAAATTACCGGTCAAGGTCGACCTGATGCAGAGCGTCGGCCTGTTCGCCAAGATCGAAAACCTCTTCAACAAGAAATACGAGGAGGCGGACGGCTTTCGCGCCCGGCCGGTGAATTTTCTTCTGGGGCTTCAGGGAACGTTCGGCGGCGCGCCCGCCGCAAGCAAAGGAGTGGGCCCATGAAACCCGTCACGACCCCGCGGGGCGCCGTTCTTTGGCTGGGATTTTTTCTCCTTTGGAGCGCCGGCTGTTTATCTTCGGACCAAAATACCGAGGTGACGGTCGCCGTCGATTTTGGCCCGACGGGCCGGCCGCGGCTCGAAAAGACGGTCGTCGTTCCCGAGAAAAGCACGGTGTTCGACGCTTTGCGAAGCGCCTTTCCCGTCGCTACCTCCGGCAGGTGAGGCGTGCGGTATTTCGTGGAAGAGATCGGCGGAGTGAGAAGCGACCCTCTCGAGAACCGTTGGTGGTACTTTGAAGTCAACGGCTACCGCTCCAACGTCGCGGCGGAGCGCTACCTCGTCCAAAGAGGGGACAAGCTCCAATGGCTCTATCTCTCGACGCCCGATTCCTCCGCGAAGCCTTTGCCGGGGGCAAAGGAAAAACCCGCGCTGTGAATTGTTCCCTGACCGGGCGGCGCCCGGGACTTTTCTCGATGGGAAGGAGGATTTCCATGCGTAGTCGTTCCTGGATGGAGAAGCGAGCTTCCGAGACCACGACTTTTCCGCGGCGCATCGTGTGCCTGACGGAAGAAACAGTCGAGGTGTTGTACTTATTAGGGGAACAAGACCGGATCGTCGGCGTCTCGGGTTTCGCGTGCCGGCCCAGGGAGGCGCGCGAGAAGCCGCGCGTTTCGGCTTTCATCACCGCCAAGATCGACAGGATCGTTGCACTCGAGCCGGACCTCGTCGTCGGCTTCTCGAACCTCCAAGGCGATATCGCGCGCGATCTGATCCGCGCGGGCGTCAACACGCTGGTCTTCAATCAGCGCTCGGTCGAAGAGATCTTCCGGATGATTCTCCTTCTCTCCCGGATCGTCGGCGCGGAGGAAAAGGGTCTTGCCCTTTGCGCAAAGCTCCGGGCTGGTCTCGGCCGCGTGCAGGAATCGGCGCGCCGCTTTTCACGCCGCCCGCGCGTGTTCTTCGAGGAATGGATGGACCCGCTCATCGGCGGCATTCGCTGGGTGGAGGAGCTGATCGAGATCGCCGGCGGCGAGCCGGTTTTCCCCGACCTCCGCCGCGAGCAGGACGCCGCCCGCCGCGTGGTGAATCCGCAGGCGGTCGTCGCGGCCGGGCCGGATGTCATCATCGCCTCTTGGTGCGGCAGAAAAGTGAGCAAAAAAACGATTCGCGAGCGCGCCGGCTGGCGGGCCGTTCCGGCCGTGCGCGACGGCCATATCTACGAGGTCAAGTCCACCTATATTTTGCAGCCCGGCCCGGCGGCTTTAACCGAGGGGTTGTTCCAGCTGCATGCCGTATTGGCGCGGGTCGCCGGCGCGGAGCCGTCCCGCGACGTGCGTCCCGCCGAGCGCGTGGACCCGGACCTTGAAGAGCGAACGGCGGGCGGAAAATAGAGATGCGAAAACGCGCCTTGATGATCCTGGGAACCGCTTCTCATGTCGGGAAATCGATTCTCACGACGGGCCTCGGCCGCATCTTCGCCGACGCGGGCTATCGCGTGGCGCCTTTCAAGGCGCAGAACATGTCGCTCAATTCGGCGGCGACGCCTGATGGGGGGGAGATCGGCCGGGCGCAGGCTTTGCAAGCCGAGGCCTGCCGCGCCGTGGCGTGCGTGGAGATGAATCCTGTCCTGCTCAAGCCGTCGTCGGACACCGGCGCGCAGGTGATTTTATTGGGAAAGATTTGGGGGCAAGTGACGGCATCGGATTATCACACGCGGCGCGTCGAGCAGCTTTTTCCAGAGGTGGTCGCCGCCTACCGCCGCCTCGCCGCCGGGCGCGATCTCGTCCTGCTCGAAGGGGCCGGCTCGCCGGCCGAGATCAATCTGCGGAAGCACGACATCGTGAACATGCGCATGGCCCACGCCGCCGACGCGGCCTGCCTGCTGGCCGGCGACATCGACCGCGGCGGCGCCTTCGCCGCGCTGCTCGGGACGGTGGAGCTGCTCGAGCCTGAAGATCGCGCGCGCATCCGCGGATTCGTCGTCAACAAGTTTCGCGGCGACGGGTCCCTGCTGCGGCCCGGCGTGGCGGCGATGGAGCGGCGCCTGGGGCTGCCCTGCGCCGGCGTCGTGCCCTTTCTCCCCGACCTCGGGTTGGACGAGGAGGACGGCGTCGTGCTGGAGGACCGCCCGTTCGCGGCGCGCCGGTGGAAAAACGCCGAAACGGGAGCGGCGCGGGCGCTGCGCATCGGCGTCATCGCCCTGCCGCACATGGCGAACTTCACCGACTTCGACGCGCTGTCGATGGAGCCGTCGGTCTCGCTGGCGTTTCTCGAGCGGCCCGGGGAGATGTCCCCGGCCGATTTGCTCATCCTGCCCGGCAGCAAGCAGACGCTGGACGATCTCGACTGGCTCGATCAACGCGGCTTCGCGGATGCCATTCGGCGCCGTCGCCACAACGGCGCCCCCATCGTCGGCATCTGCGGCGGTTTTCAAATGCTGGGCGCCTCGATCGAAGATCCCGCCGGCGTCGAGAACGGCGGGCGGCCGCATGGACGGCCGGGGCTCGGTCTCCTGTCCGTCAGAACGGTTCTCGGCTCGGCGAAGACCGTGCGGCGCGTTCAAGGCCGCATGCGGTCCAAGGTCCTCGGCGCCGCGCCCGGTCCCGAGCTTTGCTTTCGGGGCTATGAGATCCACGTCGGCGCAACTATTTACGAGGGGGCGGAGCCTTTCGCGGAGATCGTCCGGCAGGGCGGCGCCGAAGGCGCGGCGGACGGCGCCGTGGGAGCGTGCGGCCGGGTGATCGGCACGTACGTCCACGGCCTGTTCGACGGCGACGACTTTCGCCATGCGTTTCTCCGGGCCGCGCGCGCCGCCGTCGGTCTCGCGCCCGCGGAAATATGGATGGACGTCGCCGCCGAGCGCGAAGCGCGCATCGACCGTCTGGCGGACCATCTCGGGAAGTCGCTGGATATGAATCTCATCAAGAGCTGGATCGTCGCTCCGGCGGGACCATAAGAAGACGGCAAGCGCCATGCGATCTCTATCAGCATTCGTTATCGCCGGCACGCACAGCGGCGTCGGCAAGACCACGGTCGCCCTCGGCGTCATGGCCGCGCTCCGGCGGCGCGGCCTCGGGGTCCAGCCCTTCAAGATCGGGCCGGATTTCATCGACCCAGGCCTGCACGCAAGAGTGTGCGGCCGGCCGTCGTACAACCTGGACGGCTGGATGCTGTCCAGGGCCTACAATCGAGGCTCCTTCCTGAGAAACCTGCGCGACAAGGATGTCGCCGTCGTCGAGGGAATGATGGGGCTCTACGACGGCCGGAGCGGCGCCACGGAAGAAGGCAGCACGGCGCAGATGGCCAAGCAGCTCGACCTCCCAGTGGTCCTGGTGGTGGACGCCTCGGCGATGGCCCGCAGCGCCGCCGCCATGGTTCTCGGCTATCGGCTTTTCGACCGCAAGACCAGGATGATCGGCGTGATCTTCAACCGGGTGGCGGGCGCGGGCCATCTCGATTATCTCAGAGAGGCGACGGCATCGCTGCCGGGACTCGAATGCTTCGGCGGCATACCGGCCGCGGACCGGGTGAAGATTCCCGAGCGGCATCTCGGTTTGACCGTGGCTCAGGAGGGCTTCCCCGGCGAGCGTTTCGTCGGCGGGCTCGCGCGGCTGATCGAAAACCATGTCGATTTGGATCGTTTGCTCGCGCATGCGCGAATCGAGATCGACCGGCCGGCCGAGCCCGCGGCGAAAGAAGGCGCGGGCGCCAAGGTTCCTATCGCGGTCGCGCGGGACCGGGCGTTTTGTTTTTATTATCCGGATAACCTCGAGCTTTTGCGGCGCGCGGGGGCGCGGCTCGAAGACTTCAGCCCGATCCGCGACCGCTCGCTCCCCGCGGGCGTTCAGGGCATTTACCTGGGCGGCGGATATCCCGAGCTTTACGCCCGGGAGCTTGCGAGCAACCGGCCGATGCGGGCCGCCGTCAGGGATTTTATCGAAGCCGGCGGTCCCGTCTACGCCGAGTGCGGCGGTCTGATGTATCTTTCGAGATCCCTGATCGACGGCACAGGCCGGCGTCATCCGATGGCGGGCGTCTACCCGTTCGGGACGAAGATGCATCCCGCTTTGCGGATGCTGGGCTATCGCGAGGTGGTCTCTGGCGCCGGCGGCTTTATCCCGCGGGGGCAAACGGCGCGCGGGCACGAGTTTCATTATTCGGAGCTGCTGGGAAATACCGCGCGCGGGCGCGGCGTCCGGCATGCGTACGCCCGCTCCTCCGGCGGGCCGGGCGCGTGCCGCGGCTATGTGCGCAAGCGGTGTGTCGCGAGCTACGTGCACCTGCATTTCGGCTCCAATCCGGATTTTGCCGAGAGATTCGTCGCCGTTTGCCGGAGTTGGCAAGCGCGCCCGGGAAGGTTATAGCGGGGTGAGCTTCAACGACATGAAGAGTCGAATCGTCCTTGTCACCGGCGGCGCGCGCTCCGGCAAAAGCCGCTACGCCGAAGAGCGCGCCGGGAAAGCCGGGCGGCGCCTGCTCTACGTCGCCACCGCCGAAGCGCGCGACGAGGAGATGGCGCGGCGCATCGCCGACCACCGCGCGCGCCGCGGCGGCGCGTGGCTTACCGTCGAAGAGCCGGTCGAGATCACCCGCCGGCTGCTGGAACAGCGCGGCAAGGTCGACGCCGCCCTGGTCGATTGCCTGACGCTCTGGGTGAGCAATCTCCTTTTGCGCGGCGACGAAAAAGCCGCCCGGACGGCGGTCGAAGAGCTGGCGGAGAATACCCGCGAGATAAATTTCCCATTGTTCCTGGTGACCAACGAGGTCGGCTGGGGCATCGTCCCGGACAATCCGCTGGCGCGCGCGTTCCGCGACCTCACCGGCTGGACCAGCCAGCGGCTCGCCGCCGCCGCCGACGAAGTTGTCCTCATGGTCGCCGGCGTTCCGATGATCGTGAAGGGCCGCGCATGCGATTAGACCAGGCGCTAAAAAAAATCTCGCCGCCGGCCCCGGCGGCGGAAGCCGCGGCGCAAAAGCGGCTCGATTCCCTCACCAAGCCGCCGGGGAGCCTGGGCCGGCTGGAGGATCTCGGGCGGCGCGTCGCCGGCATTCAAGGGAGCGTCCCACCGCGGCTGGGAAAGAAAATCCTCTTCGTCTTCGCCGCCGACCACGGTGTCGCCGCGGAGGGCGTGAGCGCCTACCCGAAGGAAGTCACCGCCCAGATGACCTATAACTTTCTCCGGGGCGGCGCGGCGATCAACGTCCTGGCGCGCCACGCGGGCGTCGACGTCCGGGTCGTCGACGCCGGGGTCGATCACGATTTTCCGCCGCTGGAAAATCTCCGCGCCCTCAATATACGGCGCGGCACGGATAATTTCGCGCGCGGCCCGGCGCTGGCGCGCGCGGAGGCGGAGCGCTCGGTGGAGGCGGGCCTCGGCCTCGCCGAAGAGGCGGCGCGGGAAAAGCCGCTGCTCCTCGGCGTCGGCGAGATGGGCATCGCCAACTCGACGGCCGCCGCGGCGATTTTGTGCGCGCTCACCGGCGCCGCGCCGCGCGATGTTACGGGCAGGGGCACCGGCGTCGACGAGGCCGGCTGGGCGAGAAAAGTCGCGGCGATCGAAAACGGCCTGGAGTTAAACCGCCCGGACGCGCGCGACCCGCTCGACGTGCTCACGAAAGTGGGCGGACTCGAAATCGGCGCGATGGCGGGCGCGATCCTCGGCGCGGCGGCCTTCGGCGTCCCGATGGTCCTCGACGGCTACATCTCCGGCGCGGCGGCATTGCTGGCGCACCGCCTTTGTCCCGGCGTCAAAGACTATCTCTTCGCCGCGCATCTCTCGGCGGAAAACGGCCATCGCGCCATGCTGAACGAGATCGGCCTCAGCCCGCTTCTGGACCTCGGGATGCGGCTCGGCGAGGGCACCGGCGCCTGCCTGGCGATGGGGCTGATCGAAGCCGGCGTCAAGATCATGGGCGAGATGGCGACTTTCGACTCCGCCGGCATCGCCGGGAAGGTTTCATGAAGGCTTTTTTCGCCGCGCTGCAGTTCCTGACCCTGTTTCCCTGGCCGAGACGCGCGGCGCGCTCGGCGGACGAGATCGGCGCGGGCGCGCTTTTTTTCCCCCTGGTCGGTTTGGTTCTGGGCGCGGTCCTGGTGCTGGCCGACTATCTATTGCGGCCCTATTTCCCGCCGGCGCTTCTCGCCGTCGCGCTGGTCGCCCTGCTGGCGCTCTTGAGCCGCGCCTTTCACCTGGACGGCCTGGCGGACACCTTCGACGGCCTGGGCGCGGGCGGCGCGCGCGAGCGCATGCTCAAGATCATGGACGATCCCCATATCGGCGTTTTCGGCGTCGCCGCCGTCGTCCTGGTCCTGCTGTTTAAGATCGAAGCGATCGAGCCCATGATCGCAGGGACCGCCGACTGCTGGCGCGCTCTGTTGATCGCGCCCATGCTCGGCCGCTGGGCGATGGTGCTCGCCGCCTACCGCTCGGCGGCGGCGAAGGAGGGACTCGGATCGAGCCTGATCGGCCGCATGAGCGGGGCGCAGCTTTTTTTCGCCACGGTCATCACGTTCGTTCTGGCCGCCGGCTTCGCGCGCGGGACCGGCCTTTGGGTCATGGCCTGGGTGGCTCTTTTCACGCTCGCGTGCAAAAGCTACTTCCATCGCCGCCTCGGCGGTCTCACCGGGGACGCCTTCGGCGCCGTCGAAGAGCTCTCCGAGAGCTCGGCCCTGATTCTTTTCGCTCTGGCGCAACGATGAGACGGCGCAAAATATTTCTTTCGCTGGTTTTTTTTCTCGCGCTGCTGCCCGGCCTCGGGTCGCAAGGCCGCGCCGCCGAGGCGATTCCCAAAAGAATCGTTTCGCTCGCGCCGAGCGTGACCGAGACGATCTTCGCCCTCGGCCTCGGCGACCGGCTGGTCGGCGTGACGACCTATTGCGACTACCCGCCGGAGGCGCAAAAGCTACCGAAGATCGGCGACTTCATGAATCCGAGCCTCGAGGCGGTCATGGCGCAGCGGCCGGACCTCGTCATCGGCGTCGCCCGCGCCACCGATCCGGTGCGGGCGCGCGAGATGGAGCGGCTGGGGTTG
>DASWFA010000331.1:0-4732 GCA_036394475.1 Binatia bacterium | reverse complement strand
GGGAGTTCGCGCGCCGCTACAAAGAGCCGACGATCGCCATCGTGGCCAAGTACAACCCCTCGCCCGCGGCGGCGCTCGCCGAGGACTACGACACGGCGCTCGCCGCCATGACGCCGGACGGCTGGGTCTCGGACGAGGTCTTCAGAGAAGAGGTGGCGACGAGAGCCGAGCTGATCAAGGCCGCCAACCCGCCCGACGCGAGAAAACTCTACGACTATGCGATCGTCAAGAAAATCTCCGCCGAGCTTAAAAAAAGCGGGAAGCCGTGAGCCGCCCGGCGCCGCTGAAACAAAAGTCGTCACGCCATCCTTGACAAAGGCGGCGGCGCTGCATGAGAGTAGGTTAGATCGAATCGCATTTAGGAGGGGCGCAGCCATGGGGAAAAAGATCCGCGAGTTCATGACGCATCGGGATCCGGACGAGCATATCTGGGTGGAAAGGGACGAGAGCGCCGTCATCGGCACCGCCCGGGTGGGCCAGCGGCAGGTGCACCGGGTCCGGCCCTTCGATCTGCTCCGCAGCATGCCGGCTTCCGGCAACCGGGCGAGCGTGACGGTCTGGGAGGGCGACAGTCTCCGCATCGCGGCCGAGCATCTGACCGGGACCGAAGCCGAGTTCACGCGCGCCGCCGATCACGACGTGCTTTTCTTCCAGTTCTGCGGCCGCTCGACGGTCGAGACCGAGGCCGGCGTGGCCGACCTCGAGCCGGGTGAAATCATCCTGGTCCCCGCGGCGATCTCGCACCGGTCCATCGGTAGTGGCGATTGCCTTCGGCTTCGCGTCGCGACCCGTGAGCTGGTGAATTTCGGCGTCGACCCGGAAAAGCCGCTCTCGGACACCAAATTTCAAGTGCGCCCGTCCGAGCCCTTCGCCCGCGAGCGCGGCGGCAACGGCGAAGCCCCGAACGGCGGCCGCGCGATGGAGCACACGAGCTTCTGGGACCCGCAATCGGACCTGTGGATCGAGCGCGATGCCGCGCAATTGATCGGCTGCGTCACCCAGGCGCCGCGCGCGGTCAAAAAATTGCCCGCCTTCGATTATTTCACCGGCATGACCGGGAAAGGCGGAGCCAAGGCGCCTGTCCTTTACACCGGCAAGGAGTTCCGGATCGACTGCTACAACCTGGAGGAGGAGCAGCGGGGGTTTCACCGCGGCTGCGACGAGGACGAGATCTGGTTCCAGTTCCGCGGCCACTCGCTCAACCACACCGAATGGGGCGCGCTCGACCTCGATCCCGGACAGACGACCATGATCCCCCGCGGCGTCGCGCACCGGATCACCGGCAGCAAGGGATTTTTGCGCATGGTGTTTTACAGCCGCCCGCTGGTCCATCCGAAGGCGCTCAACAACGTCTCCGAAAGAGAGACGCGGTTCGATTTTCAATAAATCGGGGAAAAAAAATGATCGGAACGAAGCCGAAGATCAGCGACCTGGTTTTGGGCGCGAAGAATATGATCGAGGCCGCCGACGTGCGGCCGGGCGACTCGGTGCTGCTCTTGTCCGACCGCCAGAGCGACGCCGCTTCGGTGGACGCCCTGGCGGCGGCGCTGAGGCTCCACGGCGCCGAGCCGATGGAGTTCATCATGGACCCGGTGCTGCGCTACGGCGAAGTCCCGGAGGCGGCGCTGCGCGCCATGGAGGCGGTGGACGTGGTCGTCTGGGTGTGGCCGGTTTTTTTGAACGGCTCGGCGAATTACCGGGAAAGGCTCCGCACGCCCAAGGAAGGCGACGCGGGCGCGCCGAAAGAGCGCGTCAAGCCCTACAAGATTTATTTCGAGGGGCTGCCCGGCCTGCTGGCGACCGACTACGCGCGCTTTCCCAACGAGCTGTTGTGGACGATCGCCCGCAAGGTGAAAGAGGTCGTGTCGAAAGGCTCGAAGGTGACCATCACCGGGCCCGACCACACGGTGCTCGAAGCCGAGTACGACGGCCGCCGGCTCTACGCCATGCAGACCAAGCCCGGCGAGCCGGCGGGCCGATGTCATTTTCCCTGGGGCCGGTGCGGCATCTATAACGGCTCCGGCACCGCCCGCGGCACGGTGCAGCTCGACTGCGTCCAGGGAGTTCCGGGAAAATTAAACCCGCCGATGGTCTGGACGATCAAGGACGCGCGCGTCGTCGGCGTCGAAGGCGGCGGCGACGTGGGGCGCGAATGCAAGCGTCTGTTTCGCGAGCGGCCCGAGAGCAGCCACTTCACGGAAATCATGTTCGGCTACCATCCCAAGACGTCGCTGGAGAGAGGTCTCCGGGACCCGATGCACTGGGAGATCCTCGGCCGCTACCCGTGGGTCGGGTTGGGAACGCCCAGAAAAGAGATCCACTACCGCCACGTCGACGGCGGCTGCATCGAATCGTCGCTCGCCGTCGACGGCCGGACGATCGTCGATTTCGGCGGCCGGCTGACGCTGCTGGACGATCCCGAGATCCGCGCCGCGGCCGCGCGCTACGGCGATCCGGACTTCCTGTTGTCGTCGGTGTCGCACGAAGGCCCCTCGCTCGGAGGTCTCTGGTAGCATGCCGCCGCTGGAATTGGGCGTGCTCCTCCACACGCGTCATCTGATCCGGCCCGACGGCGCCACCGACTTCGACCCGCTATGGGAGGACGCGGGCTTTGCCGACGAGGCCGGCTTCGACCACATCTGGCTCGGCGACAGCGTCACCATCCTCGACAAGGCGCGCGGCGACTGCCTGACGACCATGGCCGCCCTGGCGGCCAGGACGCGCCGCGTCCGGATCGGCGTCGCGCCGTTTCTGGCGGCGCTGAGGCATCCGGTGACGCTCGCCCATGCGCTCGCCACGCTCGACGTGATCTCCAAGGGCAGAACGATCGTCGGCGCGAGCGTGGGCTCGGTCAAGCCGGACATGAACGGCCAGTTCGACGCCTGCGGCGTGCCGCACCGGGAAAAAGCGGGACGGCTCGGCGAGTCGATCGAGATCATGCGCCGCCTGTGGACGGAAAAGACGGTCGACTTCGAGGGCAGGTATTACACGCTCCGCGGCGCCGGCATCCTGCCCCATCCGGTCCAGCAGCCGACCATTCCTCTGTGGTTCGCCACCGGGAAAAACGAAAAAGCGCTCGCGCGGGCCGCGCGCCTGGGCGACGGCTGGATCACCAACGCCTCCACTCTGGAAATCTTCACCGGCTGCCGGCGCGTCATCGACGCGCATCTGGACGCGCATCCGGCCGAGACCGGGCGCGCGCAGAGCGGATTCCCGAGCGCCCTCTACGCCAGCTTCCACCTGGACCGGGACGGCGACCGGGCGCGCTCCGCAGGCTGGGCCTGGATGGAGGATTTCTTCCGCCAGCCGCGCGCGAAGCTCGGCCAGCACCTGACGATCTTCGGCACGCCGGAGGAATGCGCCGAAACGCTCCGCGGCTACAGGGACGCCGGGCTCACGGCGATCATCGCCCGCTTCGCTTCCGAGGATCAAAGAACCCAGATGCGCCTCTGCGTCGATCAATTGAAGCCGCGCCTCGCGGCGTAGGCGTCCCAAGAGCCGGCATGGCCATACTTCTCAAGCGCGGCGAAGTCGAGCCCCTGATCGACATGCGCCGGGGCATCGAAGTCCTGAAGCAGGCTTACCGCGACCAGTCCGGCGGCGGCGCCGACCAGGTCCCGCCGCTCCGGCTGATGCAGCGCGGCATGCGCCTCGCCGTCGGCGGCTTGCCCGCGCGCGACCGCCGCGGGCTGCGGGTGAGCGTCACCGGCGGCGGCGCCGCGGCGCTGCTCTTCGAGATCAGCTCCGGCAAACTTTTGTCGGTCATGGGCTACCCTTTCGGCCAGTTGCGGATCGGCGCGACGATCGGCATCGGCGTGGAATGCCTTGCGCCGCCCGCGGCCGCGTCGATCGCGATGATCGGCAGCGGCAGAAACGGCCTGTGGCTCCTCGAAGGCGCGCAAGCGGTTCGCCCGATCCGAAAAGTTTTCGTCTACAGCCGGAGCGCCGAGCGGCGCGCAGCCTTCGCGCGCCGCGCCGGCGCCGATCTCGGCGTGGAGGCGGTCGCGGTAAGCTCGCCTCGGGAAGCGATCGAGCGCGCGGACATGATTATCGTGAGCACCAATTCGCCGGAGCCGGCGCTCCGCGGAGAGTGGCTCGGGCCGGGAGCGCGGATCTTCGCCGCGGGGCGGCCGAACGAATTGGACGACGACGTCTATTTGAAGGCGAATCTCGTCTCGATCGTCAGCAAAACGCACGAGCTCGGCTACTACGACACCAAGCTGGATCAGCCGCTGCTGCGGCTTGCGCAGCAAGGAAAAATTACCTGGGAGAGCGTCGCGGAGATCGGCGATATTCTCTGCGGCAAAGTCGCCGCGCCGCGCGACCCGAAGGCCGTCGTCGTCTTCCGCGACTCGCAGGGAGGCTACGGCGACGTGGCGCTCGCCGCCCGGGCTTACGAAGAAGCGCTCAAGAGAGGTCTGGGACATGAAATCAGTCTGGAATAATCGGGGACGACGGGCGCGCGGCGCCGCGGCTTTCTGCCTGCTCTCCGCCCTGATGTTCGGCTGGCTCCGGGAAGCGCCGCCCGCCGCCGCCGCCGAGACGGGCTGGGAGCAGACCGTCAAGGCCGCGGAAAAAGAATCGGCGGTCACGGTTTACGTGACCAGCGCGCTCGGCGACCTGCCGGTCATCTGGGACGCCTTTCGCAAAAAATATCCCCGGGTCAAATTGAACGCGGTCGCCGTGAGCACCACGAGCGAGATCGTCACCAAGGTCATGGCCGAGCGGCGGG
>DASWFA010000330.1:0-4350 GCA_036394475.1 Binatia bacterium | reverse complement strand
CCCGCCGCTCGGCTCGGAAAGGCCCAGCAGCGTCAGGATGGTCGTGGTTTTGCCGGCGCCGTTGGGCCCGAGAAAACCGAAGATGTCGCCCTGCCCGACGCTGAAGCTGAGTCCGTTGACGGCGATCAGGTCGCGATAGCGCTTCGTCAGCTTGTCGATTTCGATGACCGCGCTCATCGCCTCCCCAAACGCCAGAAAACGATGGCGAGCCCCAATACCACCACGGCGACGATGCCCGCGCCGACCCAGCCCCACAGGGTCGCGGTGGAGACCGTCACCCGGAAATCGACCGATTTGTTGGTGTCGGCGCTGTTGGCCACGACCGTGATCGCGTAGTCGCCGGCGATCGCGCGCGCCGGCGCGGTGATCTCCATCGAGATCTCGCGCACTTCGCCGGGGTTCAGCGCGTCGATCTTGTCCGGCTTGAAATCGATCGTCCATTTGTCGGGCTTTTTCGTCACGAAGGCGAGGTTGCGGATCGGCGCGGTGCCGCTGTTGGCGACGAGAAACGGCACCGGCGTCTTCTGTCCCGCCGTGACCGCCGCGTTGAGCGTCCCGGTCACCGTGCCCATTTTCAGATCGGTGACGCCCTTCAGCGTGACTTTAAGATTGGTCGAGGCCTCGTAGGCGCCGGCGCGCGCCCGGATCCCGACCGGATATTCCGCCGCGTCGGCGCGGCTCGGGGAGTCGATCTCGACGGAGAGCGTCTCAGTGCCGTTTTCCTTCAGCTGGATCGAGGAGATCTGGGTGTCGCCGAACTGCGGCTTGAAGCGCACCGCCCAGCCGGTGGGCGCCTGCGCGATCAACGAGGCGGTGAGCGGCTTGTTGGTCTCGTTCTTCAGATCGACGGTGAACTTCAGCGTCTGCCCCGACGGCGTGGTCAGGACCGGATACTGGCTGGTGAGCTTCAGGCCGCCGGTCTCGACTTTCTTCGAGGTGACGCGAAAGCGGACTTTTTCGCTGTAGCTGGTCTTGCCGGATTCGTCCTTGGCGCTGACCCTGGCCTCGTAGTCGCCGGGCTTGGTGGCCTCGGGGACCTTGGCCTTGAACTCGACGGTCGTCGATTTCTCGCCCTGGACCATGACCGACCGGATCGGATAGCTCGGGTAGCGCGAGTTGAAGCCGACCTCCCATCCCTTGGGAACGCCCTCGATCGCCAGGCCCACCTGGACCGGGTTTTTGGTCCGGTTGACGACCTCCGCGTCCATCGTGACCTCCTGCCCCTGGCCGACGGTGAGATCGGTGAAGGGCAGAATCAAGTTGAACGAGTCTTTGGAAACCTCGGCCGGCGGCGCGTCGGCGGCGAAGAGCGGCCGGCCCGCCGAAGCGGAGATAAGCAGCAGAAATAAAGCGGCAATCGAAAACATGCCGCTCGAATGATGGCCCCGTAACACTCCCAGGCTCATGTAGATCCCCCTATTTAAGATGGTTAACCAGGTAATTAATCACAATGGGCGCGCAAATCAATAGCCTGAGAATAATGAGGCGGCGCGCGGGCCGCCCCCTCTAGACCTTGCCCAGCTGTCTCAGGCCTTCGTAGAGCACGATCGAAACCGCGTTGGAGAGGTTCAAGCTCCGGACCGCCTGCGTCATCATGGGGATGCGGAAGGCGCGCTCGGTCTCGGCCGCCAGCAGCTCTTCCGGCAGCCCGCGCGTCTCGGGCCCGAAGACGAGGAAATCTCCCTCGCGATACTCCGCCCGCGTATAGGGCGCGGCGGCCTTTTTGGAAAAATAGAGCAGGCGCTCCCCGCCGTGTCGGGCGAGAAAGCCGTCCCAGGACTCGTGCAGCCGGACGTCGACATAGGGCCAGTAGTCGAGGCCGGCGCGCTTCAGGTGCTTGTCGTCGATCTTGAAGCCGAGCGGCCGGACGAGATGAAGCGGCGTCCCGGTCGCGGCGCAGAGCCGGGCGATGCTGCCGGTATTCTGGGGAATTTCCGGCTGGTAGAGCACGACGTTCATCATCGACTGTCCAAGATCAAAGTCACCGGGCCGTCGTTGACGATGGTCACTTCCATCTCCGCCTGAAACTTTCCGGTGGCGACCCGGAGTCCCAGGTCCTTCAGCTTTTGCACGAAACAGTCGTACAGCGGCCGGGCCTCGCCGGGCGGCGCCGCCCGGCTGAAAGAGGGGCGCCTGCCTTTCGCCGCGGCGCCGTAGAGGGTGAATTCCGAAACCACCAATATCTCGCCGCCTGTCTCGGCGACCGAGCGGTTGAGCTTGCCGCTCTCGTCGGCAAAAATTCTAAGCGAGGCGGCCTTTCGGGCCAGGTAGTCGGCGTCCTCCCGTGTATCCTCCCGCGCGACGCCGAGAAAAAGGCACAGGCCGGCCCCCGCCCGGCCGATCGTTGCGCCGTCCACGGCGACCCCGGCCTCTTTGACTCGTTGGATCAGCAGCCGCATGGGGTCAAATAAAAATATTTCGTCGCGGAAAACAAGGGCGGGGAAAGAGCCGGCGCGGATGCGCCCGGTAAGCAAAAAAATAGAACGCCGTGGAGGCTCTACTCTAATTATCCTTCAATAGGCGATGGATGTGGGTTTCCAGCTGCCGGTGCGTGAAAGGCTTGGCGATGTGATCGTTGCAGCCGCTGGCCAGGCACTTCTGTCGATCCTTGTCCCGGTACAGAGCGGTCGCCGCCAGGATCGGTATGGCCTGGGTGCTGGGGTTCTGCCGTATCCGGGTGGAAGCTTCAAACCCGTCCATCATGGGCAGGAGGATGTCCATGACGATAAGATCGGGCAGGCCCGCGCTGGCCATCTCCACGGCCTGGAGTCCGTTGGTCGCCACGCTCACGTCGTAGCCCAGCATCTGCAGCTCCAGCGTCATCAAATCGATGATGTCGGGGTGGTCCTCGACCAACAGAACGCGTTTTTTCATAAAGGCAGGCGCGCTAGTTATGAGATCGTCTATCCTCATCACGCTCTTTTGTCAATTTATTTTTCAGCCCTTCGACTGAAATAAGCGCCAGGTAGTAACCGCTCTTCCAGTCTTCACTAGAATGAACGGCCGCTTCCCCTTCGTCAAGACCCACGACCACATAATTTCGCGGGCCGCCGAACGCGCCGGCGCGCTCTTGCCCGATGGTCAAGTTGCCCGTCGGCCGGGACAGCCGGGCAAGCCGGCGCAGCCCCAGCTCCTCGACGCACCAGTCGAGAGGCTTTTCCGCCACGGGATCTCCGTGCAGCGGAGTGCCTTCCTCTGCCAGCCAGATTGTCGCCATGTTATTACTGATCGGTACCAGAGGCGGCAGGGAATTGTAATCGGGCGAATGCCCCCCATGGGTTAAATCCGGGGCGCTTGTATAAAAGATGAATTTGCCTCATGTTTCTGATAACCTGAAGAAAAATAGCCATCGGTAGAGGAGCCCTTTACATGATCCCCGTGCTTTTTCATATCGGCCCGCTTCCGGTTTACAGCTTCGGCGCCATGATGGCGCTCGCCGCCGTCGCCGGCGGCTGGATCGCCTGGCTGGATCTCAAGCGCTACGGCTACAATCCGGAGCTCTCGTCCACGCTGGTTTTCGCCGGGGCCGTCGGCGGCCTCCTCGGCGCCCGGCTCCTCTTCATCATCGAAGAGTGGCCGAGCTTCGTCCGGTCTCCCTGGGATTTTATCTTTACCGGCGCGGGATTCACCTGGTACGGCGGCGTGATCGGTGGGGTGCTGGCGGCGACCTGGGTGGTGCGCCGGGAGGGCATTCCCTGGCTCAAAGCGGCGGATATCTGCGCCCCGGCGCTGGCGCTCGCCTACGGCATCGGCCGGATCGGCTGCCACGTCTCGGGGGATGGGGACTGGGGCATTGAGACCACGGTCCCATGGGGCGTCGCCTATACCAACGCGATCATCGGCTGGGTCAACCCCGTGACCGGGGTTCCCTATCCGCCGGGCGTCAGGGTGCATCCGACCCCGCTGTATGAATTCCTCCAGTCGCTCGTCATTTTCGCCGTTCTATGGGCGCTCAGGAAAAAAAATTATCCCGCCGGAACGATCTTCTGGCTCTATCTCATTCTTTCGGGGGTGGCGCGTCTGACCGTGGAGTTCTGGCGCATCAACCCGCCGATCGCAGCGGGTTTGACCGAGGCCCAGTGGTTCAGCGTCATCCTGATCGTCGCGGGCGCCTGTCTGCTCTATCTACAGCCGGGCAGGCGCGTGAGCGCGGCGGCCTGAGGCAAGTTTCGAGTTTCGGGTTTCAGGTTTCAAGCCAGATACAGCCCGTTCGGCCTGAGCCCGCCGAAGGGCAAAAATAGGCAAAGATATGATGCAGGTTTGGTTCGCGAATCCCCGCGCATCCGGCGGTCGGGATTAAGCGGCGGCCCATTGCGCGGCGCGGCGGGCGGCGGCTTGAGCACTCACCAC
>DASWFA010000329.1:0-3765 GCA_036394475.1 Binatia bacterium | reverse complement strand
CCCGCCGCTCGGGCGCGTCCTCCAGCCGATGTACCGCATCCACAACGAGACCGACGCGCTCTGGGGCGGCCTGATCGCGCAGGAGCAGCAGGGCTTTCTCCTCGGGCCGGTGCCGGACAAGTGGCAGCGCGTGGTCGATCTCCAGCGCGACCTGTTCTACGCCGGGCTGGAAACGCTCAAGCCCGGCATCGTCTTCGGCGAGTTCGTCGACACGGTCAACAGCTTCGGCGACAAGCGCGGCATGAAGAGCCTGATCCTCATGCACGGGCGCGGCTACGGCGACGACGGGCCGCTGCTCACGCCGCAGGACCGGGGCGATAAGACGCGCGACGTGGTCATGCGCGAGGGCAACGTTTTTATCTGGAAGCCGATCGCGATGTCCGACGACGAGAAGGTCCAGTACAGCTGGGGCGGCTGCGTCGTGATCACGAAAAACGGCGCCGAGCAGCTGGTCAAGCGGACGCCGGGAATGATCGCGCTTCAATAAAAGGAGAAAGCCATGGCTTACAAACCACCGACGAGGGCCGGCGCGACCGTTTACGTCTGGTCCGACTATTCGCTCGCCGAGCGCGACCGCAGGTGGAAGGCGGTGCGGGAGAGCGGCGCCAAGGCGGGCTTCGACTGCATCTTCGTCCCGCTCGGCGACGGCGTCGACGCGCGCTACCTGACGCAGCTCCGCTGCTCGTCGGTGATCCTGCCGACCGACGGCCGCGCGCCGATCATCATCGCCGACAGGAGCTCGCGCAACACCTGGGCGCCCGAGCCGTGGCAAACCAGCCGCGAATGGTCCGAGCCGATGGCCGAGGCCCTTCTGGAGTCGGGCATGGAGCGCGCGCGGATCGGCGTCGCCGGCCTGAAAGGCGGCAGGGTCTCGCACGTCGCCGCGATCGACGGCGTCGTCAACCACGGCGCGTTTTCCGCCGTCCTCAAGCGGCTGCCGAACGCCAGGTTCGAGGACGCGACGGATATTCTCGGCTTCGTCCGCTATATCAAAAGCGCCGAGGAGATCGCCGCCATGCGGAAGGCAACGGACATCGCCGAAGCCGGCATCGACGAGCTCGAAAAAACCGCGCGGCCCGGCGCCGACGCGGCGGAGGTCTACGCCAAAGTGATGGCGCGCATGATGGAGCTGGGGAACGAATACTATCCGTTCGCGCTCGCCGTCGAGGGCAAGCGCTTCGCCAATCCGCCGCTCGGAGTCAGGCTCAAGGCGGATTCCTTTGTCCGGGGCGAAATCATCTCGGTCTGGGGCACACAGATCGCCGAAGAGGACCAGGGGGTTCTCCTCGGGCAGGTTCCCGACGCCTGGAAGCCGGCGGTCGAGCGGCAGCGTGAAGTCTTCGAGGCGGGGCTCAAGCTCTTGAAGCCCGGGACGCCGTGCGCCGAAGTGATCGAGTTCGGGAAAAGCGTGGCGGAGAAGAACGGCATGAAGACGAAAATCCTGCTCGCCGCCCGCGGCGCGGGCGACGACGGGCCGGTCATCGACCCGGCGGCGTCGGCGGACAAATTAAAAGGGCTCACGGTCGAGAAAAACACCCTCTGGCTCTGGCGGCCGGCGGTCAAAAGCGCGGATGAAAAAGTCCACCTGGCCTGGGGCGGGACGGTGCTGGTCGGTGAAAAAGGCGCCGAGCGGCTTTCGAAACGGCCGCACGCCCTTATCGCCAGCGCCTAGAATGGGGCGCGCGCGGCGGCGTCAGCGCTCTCTCTCTCGCTTTTCTGCTCGCCGCCCTCCAGCCGGCGCGGGCCGAGGAGGAGAAGATCAGGCTCGGGCTCCTCATGATCAACGCCGACGCCGGGATTTTTCTCGCCCTGGAGCGCGGCTATTTCAAAGAACAGGGGGTCGCGGTCGAGCCGATCTATTTCAGCTCGTCCGCCGGCCCGCAGATGGCCGCGCTCGCCGGCGGCGACCTCGATGCCGGGAGCGGCAGCATCAGTCCGGCGATTTACAACGCGGTGGCCGGCGGCGTCGGCTTGAAAGTCGTCGCGGCGAAGTCGCGCGTCGGCCCGAAGGGGAGCGGCCGGTTCATCGCGCGCAGCTCGCTGTTCGAGCCGGGAAAATCTTTTTCCATCAAAGACGTGAAAGGCAAGATCGTCGCGCTCAACAGCGCCGGCGGCCTGTCGCGCATCTACCTCGACGGCTTTCTCAAAAAAGGCGGCCTCAAGGAAGCGGACGTCGCCGTCCGCGTGATGCCCTTCGGCGACATGGCGGGCGCGCTGGCGCGCGGCGCTATCGACGTCGCCTTCATGGTCCAGCCCTTCGGCGCGCGCGTCGAAGAGAGCGGCGCCGGCGTCGCGCTGGCCGATCTGGCGGAGCTTTTTCCCGGCCATATGACCAACAATTTATTTTACGCCGACGCCTTCATCCGGAGCCGCCCGAAGGCGGCGGAAAAATTCATGATCGGATTTCTCAAGGGCCAGCGGCGGTTTTACGACGCGGTCGTCAAAAAGAAAGGCTCGATCGACGAGATCGTCGATACCGTCGCCAAATACCTCCGGGTCGCCGACAAAGCGGCGCTCCGGCTCGGCCTCGGCGTGCAGGAGCTGGCGCCCGGCGGGGAAGTGAGCGTCCGGGAGATCCAGGACGACCAGGAGTGGTATTTTCAACACGGGCTGATCAAGACCAGAGTGGACGTCCGGAAAATGGTCGACCTCGGTATTCTCCATTCGGCCGTGCTTGCCTTGGGCCCGTACTCACGATAGAGATCGGGCTCGAGCTCCGAAAGGAGAGAACATGATCCACGACATCGAAATCAATTCCGCCGCGCACTATCCCGCGCCGGGCGTGATCGAGCTGGTCGAGCTGGCGGAGAAAGTCGGCTTCGGCGCGTTCTGGAAAGGCGAGTCGAACAGCACCGATCCGCTGGTGCTGCTCTCCGCCGCGGCGAGCCGGACCAAGACGATCAAGCTCGGCACCGCGATCTATCATATTTACGGGCGGAGCCCGGTGACGCTCGGCATCCAGTCCGCGACGCTGCAAGACCTCTCGGGCGGCCGGCTGCTGCTGGGCCTCGGCGTCGCCAACAAGAGCATCGCCGGCTGGCACGGCGGCGTCTTCGACCGTCCGCTCAAGCGCGCGCGCGAATATATCGACATCGTCCGGAAGGTCGCCGCCGGCGAGCGCGTCGAATACGACGGGGAAATTTACCAGACCGGCAAGCGCTTCCAGCTCTCCTGGAAGCCGGCGCACCCGAGCTTTCCCGTCTATCTCGCCGGCCTCGGGCCGCAGATGACCAAGCTCGTGGGGAAAATCGCCGACGGCGTTTTCATCAACATGGCCACGCCCGACAAGATCCGCGAGATCGCCGCGCGCGTGCGCGAGGGGGCCAAAGAGGCCGGACGCGATCCGAGTAAGATTGAAATCATCGCCAAGTGCCGCGTCTCGCTCAACCCGGACCGCGCCAGGGCGCGCTCGAAGCTCCGCCAGGTGCTCACGTTCTATAACCTCGCGGACCACTACAGCGACATGCTGAAGGGGCTCGGCTTCGACGCCGAGGTGAGCGCGATCCAGGCGGCGTTCCAAAAAGGCGGCTTCAAGGCGGCGATGGCGGCGCTCACCGACGACTATATGGACAAGCTGCCGGTCGTCCCCGGCACTTCGATCAAGGAGATCAAGGAAAAGCTCATCCCGTTCAAAGAGGCCGGCGCCACGCGCCTCGTCACCCCCTATGTGCCCGTCACCGAGCCGGTGGTGGAGGACGCGCGGAGATTTCTCGAGGCGTGGGGGAACGGATAGGCGCGAGGCGACAGGCGAGAGTAAATTCAAAA
>DASWFA010000328.1:0-2265 GCA_036394475.1 Binatia bacterium | reverse complement strand
AAAAAAACCCCCGCACGACCGCGCTGATGGAGCTGCGCGACGAGGAGTACAAAAGCCGGGGCGCGCGCCCCCAGCGCCAGCAGATCTGGGTCCCCTACGACGCCGTTTCCGAGCATTTGAAGAAGGCGATCCTCTTGAGCGAGGACGCGGCGTTTTTCAGCCATAAAGGAGTCGACTTCTTCGAGCTCAAAGAGGCGATCAAGCAGGACTGGGCCCGGGGCGAGTTCAAGCGCGGCGGCAGCACGATCACGATGCAGCTCGCGCGCAATCTCTACCTGAGCCCGTCGAAGGATCCGCTGCGCAAGCTGCGCGAGATCGCCATCGCCCTCGAGCTCGAGCGCGCGCTCTCGAAGCGGAGAATTTTCGAGATTTATCTGAACGTCGTCGAATGGGGCCGGGGCATTTACGGCGCCGAGGCGGCCGCGCGCCATTACCTCGGCAAGCCGGTCTCCGCGCTCGACCCGGCCGACGCCGCGACTCTGGCCGCGCTGCTGCCGAGCCCGCGCAATCCGCGGGAGAAGGGGCTGATCTACAGGAGAAACCTGATCCTCGGCCGGATGGCCAAGGCGAGCCACATCAGCGCCGCCGAAGCGGAGCGCCAGAGCCGCCGGCCGCTTTTTTACCGAGGCGAGGACCCCGCGGCGGCCGCGGAGGAGCCGCCGCGCGCGGGAGCGGATCAGTATGGAATCGAATAACGCCCGCGTTGGGCGGCCGCCGCCGCTATGATATAAGTGAGGCTGGAGGCAGGAGCCCGCCATGCTGATCAAAAAAGCCGCCGGCATCCGATCGTCCGAGATCACGGATAAGAAAACGTATTTAAGCCGCCGCCGCTTCATCGCGCTCGCCGGGGCGGCCGCGGCGGGTCTCGCCGTGCCCGACTTCCTGGCGCCGCTGGCCGCGGCGCGCGCGGGCGAGAAGCTCGCCGGCGTCGTGAAAAGCCCGCTCTCGGTCGCCGAGCCGCCCACCCCGCTGAAGGACATCACCGGCTATAACAACTTCTACGAGTTCGGCACCGACAAGTATTCCCCCGCCGAGTACGCCAAGACGCTCGCGCCGCGCCCCTGGACCGTCGCGGTCGAGGGGGAGATCAAGAAGCCTAAGATCTACGACATCGACGAGCTCGTGAAGGTGAGCCCGCTCGAAGAGCGCGTTTACCGGCTGCGCTGCGTCGAGGGCTGGTCGATGGTGATTCCGTGGGTGGGATTTTCCTTGAGCGCGCTCGTGAAGCGGGTCGAGCCGACGGCCAAGGCCAAGTTCGTGGAGTTCACGACGCTCTACGATCCCAGGCGGATGCCCGAGCAGCGGAGCCGCATGGTGCTCGACTGGCCCTACATCGAGGGGCTCCGCATCGACGAGGCGAGCCACCCGCTCGCCATCCTCGCGGTCGGCCTCTACGGCGAGACGCTGCCGAACCAGAACGGCGCGCCCATCCGCCTGGTCGTGCCGTGGAAGTATGGCTTCAAGAGCATCAAGTCGATCGTAAAAATCCGCTTCGTCGAGCAGCCGCCCGCGACGACGTGGATGAAGGCGGGGCCGACCGAGTACGGCTTTTTCTCCAACGTCAACCCCAACGTCGACCATCCGCGGTGGAGCCAGGCGACCGAGCGCCGCATCGGCGAGTTCGCCAAGCGCAAGACGCTCCTGTTCAACGGCTACGGCGACCAGGTGGCGCAGCTCTATGCCGGCATGGATCTTAAAAAATATTTCTAAAGCGAAGGCTGCCGCATTTCTGGCCTGCCTGACGCCCATCGGCCTGCTCGCCTACTATGCGTACACCGACAACTTGGGCGCCAACCCGATCGAGGTCGTCACCCACTGGACCGGCACCTCGACGCTGGTGTTCTTGCTGATCACGCTCGCCGTCACCCCGCTGCGCCGGCTTTCCGGCTGGAACGGCGCGATCAAGCTCCGCCGCATGCTCGGCCTGTTCGCTTTTTTCTACGCCTGCCTCCACTTCACGACGTACATCTGGCTCGACCAGTTTTTCGATTTTTCGGGGATATGGAAGGACGTCGCCAAGCGCCCGTTCATCACGGTCGGCTTCGCGAGCTTCGTCCTGCTGCTCCCGCTCGCGCTCACGTCCACCGGCGGCATGGTGCGGCGGCTCGGCAGGCGCTGGCAGCAGCTGCACCGGCTGATTTACCTCATCGCCCTCGGCGGCGTGGTCCATTATATCTGGCTCGTCAAGGCCGATGCCCGGCTGCCGCTCGTCTACGCGGCGGTTTTAGCCGCGCTCTTGGCGTTTCGCCTGACGCTCGGGTGGCA
>DASWFA010000327.1:0-3624 GCA_036394475.1 Binatia bacterium | reverse complement strand
CATGTTTTCATCGGGGCGCTTGAAAAACTTCGGATTGGTGCCGAGGCCCGCCTCGTGCAGCCACCAGTAGCCCTTTTCCGGCATGAACGGATACTGCGCTTCGTTGATCTCGGGGTATTTGAGAAACTCGCGCCAGAGATCGCCGTAGGTGCCGCCGCCCTTGACGTCTTTGACGACGCCGTCTTTCACCGTCACTTCGATCCTGGGATACGTTCCGTAATGGTTGTTGGTGCCGGCGAAAACGCCGTTGACCTTGATCAGCACGGGCCCGAGCCAGTGCTTGGTCAGCGCCGGGTAGTCGACTTTGGAATAGGGGAAGCCGCGCGTCGCCTGCGTCGGATAAAGATAAAGGTGGCCCTGCTGGTAGGCTCCCTCCGCCCACGCCTCCGCTTCTTTCTCCGAGAGAGAGAAAGTGAAGTTGGTGCCCTCGGGATCGTTCACCTGAACCTGATCGACCCAGGCAAACGGCTCGAGGACGCGCTCTTCGGCCAGCTTCCAGACGTCGCCGGGAAAGGTCGCCGCCTTGTTCATCAGCTCCCAGTGATTGTCGAAGATGAAATTGCCGAGCAGCTTGTCCCCCTGGCGCCCCATCGCCTTGCGCGTGTTCGGCCGCCCGCCGCGGCGCCAGAAGACGCCCTTCACTTCCGGATGCTCGTCGAGATACTTCGCGAGCAGGACGCCCATGTTCCTCTGCGCGAGCTTCTTGAAAATTTCCTGGTTGCCGGCTGAAACCTCATCGTCCTTCGCAAACATCGCCTTGTAGATATCCGGCCGGCGCTCCTTGAGCCATTTCTTCGGCACCTCCGGATCGGCGAAGCGCTGCGTGATCCAGGGCTTGATCTCCATGAAGCCGAGCTCCGAGGTGTACCACCGATTGGCGCGGATCGCTTTCAATACTTCTTCGCGGCTCACGCCGGCCAGCTCGTGCTCCGGGATGACGCGCGCCTCGACGCCGCGCTCTTTATACGCACGGACGATCGCCTGGAGGACGTTGTCGTCCGCCGTCGCCTCGGTGACGAGGCCGATCAGCGTCCCATTCTCGACCATCCCGAGCGGCGTTCGGCCCCCCGTCTGCCTGACCGCCGCGCGCGCGTACGGCATGATGTCGTCGATCGACTTGGGCGGCTTTAAGTAGGCGGGAAAGCGCGGCGCGGGATATTTCGCCTGCTCCGCGCTCCAGACGTATCCCAGTCCCATGCACGCGACGATGCCGATGGTGACGACCCAGCGCTTCATCTCAGCCTCTTTTTACTTTCCTTTATCGCCCGCCGCCTTCTTCGGATAGAAATATTCGTAGCTCCCGTCCTCGATCTTCTTGATCACCGTCGAGACCGTCTTCCACGGGTCCCTGGCGTAGTCGTCGTAGCGCCCCGGCGCGTTGATCCCCGGCAGATAGGGCACCCAGTCCTCCGCCAGGACCTCGTCGGGGTTGCCGTACTTCGAGGCGAGCGCGCGGATCTCCGGGCTCTTGTAGGCCGGCATCTCGCCCTTGTCGATCACCGTGAGCCAGGTATTTTTCGTGCCGCGCACGTGCATCCGGTAGGTCAACAGCGTGTTGTGGATGTGCCACCAGTGGTCTTTGGGGAGGCCGTGCTGCTTGGGGAAATCGATCCAGGCCTTCGACTCCTCCGGCTTGTCCGGGTCGTGCACCACGCTGCCGCCGAAGCCCCAGTGAATGACGCCGGCGTTGTTGCGCTCGGACATGTTGTTGCCCTCCATGTTCTCGTCCGGGCGCTTGAAGAACTTGGGGTTGGTACCGAGGCCCGCCTCGTAAAACCACCAGTAGCCGGGCCGGTCCTGATAGGGGTATTTCAAATCGTTGATGCCGGGATATTTCAAAAACTCGCGCCACAGCTCGCCGTAGGTGCCGCCGCCCTTCACGTCGGTGATGTAGCCGTCCTTGACGGTGACCTCGATGCGCGGATAGCTGCCGGCGTGGTTGCTGGTGCCGGCGAAGACGCCGTTCACCCTGGTGATCAGCGGCGGGTTCCATTTTTTCTGGATCGCGGGATAATCGACGACCGAATAGGGGAAGCGCCCCGTCGCCTGATAGGGCGAGAGGAAGAGGTGCCCCTGGTTGTAGGCGCCCGAGGCCCAGATCTTCGCCTCCTCCTCGGTCACCTCGAAATGCATGTTGGTCCCCTCGGGATCGGACGCCTCGACGCGGTCGGTCCAGGGGATCGCCTCGAGCACCCGCTCCTCGGCGAGGCGCCAGACGTCGCCGGGAAAGGTCGCCGCCTTGTTCATCAGCTCGTAGCGGTTGTCGAAGATGAAGTTGCCGTAGAACTTCGCGCTGTGCTGCTTCAAGAGGCGCGCGGTGCGCGGCCGGCCGCCTCGGCGCCAGAAGACCGCCTTCACGTCGGGGTGCTGGTCGAGGAACTTGACGATGCCCTCGGCGACGTTCGGGCCGCCGAACTGCCGCGCCAGCTCGCGCTGCTTTTGCGGCGCCTCGTCGCTCTTGGCGTAGATCGCGCCGTAGAGGTCGGGGCGGCGCTCCTTGAGCCACTTCTTCGGCGCCTCGGCGTCGACGAAAAGCTCGTTCATCCAGCGCGCGACTTCCATGTAGCCCTTCTCGGAGGTGTAGCCGCGCATCGCCTGGACCGCCTTCAGCGCCTCTTCCCGGGCGATCCCGAGCAGCTCGTTTTCCGGGACGATGTAGACTTTGACCCCGCGCTCCTCGAACGCGCGCCGGATCGCCTGCATCACCATCGCGTCGGCGCCGGCTTCGCTGACGATCAGCGTCGCCATCCCCTTCTCGACCAGGCCGAGCGGCGTCCGGCCGCCGGTCTGGCGCACCGCGGCGCGCGCGAACGGCATGACGTCGTCGATCGATTTCGGCGGCTTTAAATAAGATGGAAAGCGCGGCGCCGGATAGTTGCCTTTATCGGCCGCGTCGGCGAGAAAGAGCGCCGAAGCGCACAGGACGGCGCCGATGACGAGTGGATAACGTCGCATATCTGCCCCCTTGCAGCGGGAACGGCGGCGTTCCCGCACGGCGCTAAAGAACATAGAAACTTTGACGCCGTTTTGTCAAGGAAGAGGAAGTAGGCGACGGCGAGGGGCGGTAAGAAAAATTGAAAAGATTCTTGCAGGTCGCTCAAAAAGCTCTCAGAGGCGAGGCGCGCGCAGATCGACGAGCGCAGGCGTACTTTTTCCAGTACGTCGAGCGAGGCGATCAAGCGCAACGAAGCATATGAGGCTTTTTCAGCGACCTGCTAAGCCTTGGCCGGCTGGGAGTTGTGTTTGGCGGACGCCTTGGCGACTTCGCGCGAGATGGCGATGCGGCCCGTGCGGATCAGCTCTTTGATGCCGAGCGGCTTCAAGAGGTCGATCAACGCCTCGACCTTCTCGACGTCGCCGGTGATCTCGATGGTGTAGGTCGAGGGGGACGAATCGACGATCTTGGCGCGGAAGATGTCGCAGATGCGGATCGCCTCGTCGCGGTGCTCCGGCCTGGTGCTGGTGTTGATCTTGATGAGCGCGGTCTCGCGGTCGAGGTGCCCCGTCTCGGTCAAATCGGTGACCTTCAGCACCTCGACCACCTTGTTGAGCTGCTTGATGATCTGCTCGACGATGCGGTCGTCGCCGATGGTGACGATCGTGATCATCGAGGTCTCCGGGTCG